>JAISNE010000071.1 GCA_031276375.1 Accumulibacter sp. | reverse complement strand
CCGCCCCGAAAACGATACTGATCAGAACGAAAATCAGCACCGGGAAATAGTTTTCCAGCATGATCGATTACGCCCCTTGTTGTAAAACGAAGCCATCCTCACCGAATGACTATCCCTGGTGCCGACGATGAGACTCGAACTCATACGACCGAAGTCACTACCCCCTCAAGATAGCGTGTCTACCAATTCCACCACGTCGGCACAACCATGTCACAACGGCGGAAGGCACGAGGACCCCTCGCCGCCGAAAAACTCCCGATTACCTGGGAATATCCTTTGTCCTGGAATCGGAATCCACGGGACTTCCTGGACTCTCGCCAGCCGCCGGACCGGGCGTCGAGGCCGGCGGCGATTGTACAGTATCCGGCATCACGCTGCCAGACGTTCTGGAACTGTTGGACGCCAGATAGGCCAGCGAAAGACTGGTCAGGAAAAAAATGACCGCGAGAACCGCTGTCGTCCTGCTGAGAAAATTGGCCGACCCGGTCGCGCCGAACAGGCTGCCGGACGCCCCGCTACCGAACGCCGCGCCCATGTCCGCGCCCTTGCCATGCTGGACCAGGACAAGCCCGATGATACCGAGCGCGGCCACCACGTGAACCATCAGAATGGTCGAGAAAAAATAGTCCATTTCGTCAAATCACCGCGCCGCGGCCGCGCAGATGGAAAGAAAATCGGCGGCGACCAGCGAAGCGCCTCCGATCAGGCCGCCATCGATATCCGGCATGGCGAAGAGTTCCGCCGCATTGCCGGGCTTCACGCTGCCGCCGTAAAGAATCTCCAATTCACCGGCCACCTTCGCGTCCGCCTGCGCGATCCGGGCGCGAATGGCGGCATGCACCTCCTGCGCCTGCGCGGCGGTCGCCGTCCGTCCGGTGCCGATGGCCCACACCGGCTCGTAGGCAACGACCGCCCCGGAAAAGGCCGCGGCGCCGACACGGTTTTGCACGGCATCGAGCTGCGCCGACACCACGTCGAGCGTCCTGCCCGCATCGCGCTGTTCCAGGGTCTCCCCGACACAGAGCACCGGCCGCAGTCCGGACGCCAGCGCGGCGGCAAACTTTTCGGCGACCAACTGGTCGGATTCGCCGTAAATCGAACGGCGCTCGGAATGCCCGACCAACGCATAGCGGCAGCCAAAATCCTGCAACATCACCGCGCTCACCTCGCCGGTGAAGGCGCCCTGCGCCTGCTCGCTGAGATTCTGCGCGCCCCACGCCACCGGCGTTCCGCTCAGGGCCGACTGCGCCTGGGCCAGATAGGGAAAAGGCACGCACACCGCGACAGCCACGCCATTCAAACCCGACATCCCGGCCACCACATCCCGCAGCAATTGCTCGTTGGTCTTGAGTCCGCCGTGCATTTTCCAGTTTCCTGCAACAAGCTTCTGGCGCATAGAACACCCTGTGCGAAAAGAAAGGATTATAGCCACGGGCAATGCGCACGGTCAATCGACCCGACATACGACCCGACATACCGGAATCCGGTACGCCGGAAATAACATCCGGTTTCGAGGACAGGCAAGCGAGGCAGGGAACGGCCCGGGCGCGGACGATGATCCGCCTGGCGGAAGGCGATCCGCCGGCACCGCCAGTGTGTCGCGTTTCATGTGATCATATTCCCCGACGTAGCTGGCCGTTGTTCCGGGCGCAGGATATTTATTCTTTTATCATTCCCGCACATGTTCGGACTTTCCGGGTAGGGAAGCGGGAGGAGCGTAGCGACGCGGCAATCCAGGCAGCGGTCGGGTTTTCTGAAACGGCAAGGCGGAGGGGAAACTCCGTCCTTGCTCGGGCTGCGCGACGCGGCAATCCAAGCGGCGGTCGGGTTTTCTGAAACGGCAAGGCACCGTCCCGGTCCGTCTGGATTACCGCAGGCCTGCCGGCCCTCGCAATGACGAGGCTGGCGCCACCATGGACGACGGGTTGACGGCAATCTGGTCTCAATCCTGCGCCAGCAGCAGGACGGATGGCCCCGGCAGCGTGCAGGCGGACTCATGCGCGCGCGCTGTGAAGGGCGCGCCGGCGGCGCTGTCGCAGCATTGCCGCCAGCGCCCTGGGGGAAGACGGAACGCGGCCGCTTCGGGATTCCGGTTGAAGAGCGCGAGCAGCAGCGGTTCGTCCGGCGCGGCGCGCGCCAAAAGCATGCCGAGCGTTCCTCCCGGCGCGGCGTTCCAGTCTTGTGCTTCCATCTCGCGTCCATCGCGGTGCCACCAGACGACATCGCGCCGGCCATCCGCGCCCTTGGCGCCGGTCAGCCACGTCGCGCGGCGAAGCTGCGCGAAGCGCCGCCGCAGGGCGCTCAGTCCGGCGGTGAATTCGATCAGCGACGGGTCGGCGTTGGCCCAGTCCAGCCAGGTCAGCGCGTTGTCCTGGCAGTAGGCGTTGTTGTTGCCGGCCTGCGTGCGTCCCAGTTCGTCGCCGCCTTGCAGCATCGGCACGCCCTGCGCGACGAACAGCGTGGCCAGCAGCGCGCGTTGCAGGCGCCGCCGGCGCTCCAGGACGCGCGGGTCGCCGGTGTCGCCCTCCACGCCGCAATTGCAGGAGAGGTTGTGTCCGTGGCCGTCGCGGTTCTGTTCGCCGTTCGCCTCGTTGTGTTTGTCCCGGTAGCTGACCAGGTCGCGCAGGGTGAAGCCGTCGTGCGCGGTGATGAAATTGACGCCGGCGGACGGGGCGCGTCCGTCGTGACGGAAGGTTTCGCTCGAACCGGCGAGACGCTGCGCCAACGCGCCGATGCCGGCTTCGCCGGTCAGCCAGAAGGCGCGGACGTCGTCGCGGAAGCGGTCGTTCCATTCGCTCCAGCCGGGCGGGAAACTCCCGAGACGATAGCCGCCGGGGCCGAGGTCCCAGGGTTCGGCGATCAGTTTTTTGCGCGACAGCAGCGGGTCTTGCGTGACCGCCGCGAGAAAGGCGCTGTCGCGGGTCAGCGCGGCGGCGAGGTCGAAGCGGAAACCGTCGACGCGCATCTCGCCGGCCCAGTAGCGCAGCGAATCCATGACCAGTTGCAGGACGCGCGAGTGCGCCAGGTTGAGGGTGTTGCCGCAGCCGCTGAAGTTTTCGTAGCGATCCGGATCGTCCGGAAGGAGCCGGTAGTACGCCGCGTTGTCGATGCCGCGAAAGGAAATCGTCGGGCCGAACTCGTCCGTTTCCGCCGTGTGGTTGTACACCACGTCGAGAATGACTTCGATGCCCGCGGCGTGCAGCGCGCGGACCATCGAGCGGAATTCGTCGATGACCGATTGCCCGCCGATCCGCGCGGCGTAGCGCGATTCCGGGGCGAAGAACGAGAGCGTGTTGTAACCCCAGTAGTTGCGCAGTCCAAGCCGCAGCAGACGTTCTTCGTCCAGGAAGGCATGCACCGGCAACAGCTTGACGGCGGTCACGCCCAAGCGCCGGAAGTGCTCGATCATGGGTGGGGAGGCCAGGCCGGCGTAAGTGCCGCGCAGCGCTTCCGGCACCTCGGGGTGGCGCCGCGTCGCGCCCTTCACGTGGATTTCGCAGAAGACCGAATCCCGCAAGGGAATTTCGGGAGGCGCGTCGTCTCCCCAGGCGAAAGCCGGATCGACGACACGGGCGAAGAGTCCCTGGTCGCGGCGGTCATGCGAAAAATCGCCGGCCAGTTCGCGGGCATAGGGATCGACGAGCAGACGTTGCGGGTCGAAACGGTGTCCCGCTCCGTTCGGCCCGCGCACCCGGTAGGCGTAGCACAGGCCGGGCGCGGCGCCGGGCAGGTAGCCGTGCCAGACTTGATCCGTGCATTCGGGCAGGGGATGCGCGCGCACGGCGCCGCCGTCCAGGAGGCAAAGCTCGACGCGCTCGGCGTGCGCCGAGAACAGCGCGAAATTCACTCCCGCGCCGTCCCAATGCGCGCCGAGCGGCCACGGGCGTCCAGCGCGCAAGGCCGGCAAGCTCATATGGCAAAAGTGCCGACGACGACTTTTTCCCCCTTGGCGGCGGCCTGGTAAAACTCAAACAGGTGGGGAAGATCGCTCTTGATGGTCTCTTCACTGAATAACTCGGTGAGAGCTTTGTCGATCGTCAGGCCCTCGATCTGGAAATCGGCGTACTTGCGGGCGACCTCCCGCACCCTTTCCGGCGCCATGTAGTGCGCGATTATCGCCAGTTCCGCCATTGCCTCTTCACAGAGAGGCGCGTCCATCGGAACCAGGTCCGCGAGCGTGCTGTCCCCGGTCAATCCCAGGCCGCAGCGAGCTTCCGCGTAATTCCGGGGGTCCGCGGCGACCCATTCGCCGATATCCACCAGTTTCATGGGTTCGGCAAAGAGCGCGTCGAGCTGCTCGGGGGTGATGGCGTAAAGGCACAACGGATTGGACATGTCTCATCCTTTCTTCAAGGGTTGCAAGGATCGATCCCGCCGGCGCGTCATGATCGTTTCAATCCTGACCACGAGCCGCCGGAGATCACCGGGAAGCCGCTCAATGTTCCCATTCCAGATAGAGCGTGGCCAGCGGCGGCAGGGTCAGGGCGACCGACCATTCCCGGCCGTGCGAATGCTTCGGTTCCGCGTCGACGCCGCCGAATTCGTTGCCCACG
>JAISNE010000107.1 GCA_031276375.1 Accumulibacter sp. | reverse complement strand
CTGCTTGAAAACCTCTACTCCCCGGCCGGACTCGAAGCGATCGGCGCTTCGCACGCCACCGCCAAGGCGGAAATCAGGGTCGACACCGCGCTGCGCGGCATCGTCGGCACGTCCGTTCCACTGCACAGCGGCGCGGAGAAGTATTACAAGGCCAAGGGGATGCTCAAGTAAGAATCCGGCTCCCTGTTTTCCGATCGTCGGCGCCGTGTCATCAAGGATTCATCCGGCTGGAGCGGATACCGTGACACGGCGTCCCGCGACCCGGAAAAGGGATGGCAACCGGCGTGGAAGGCGCTTTCGCGCTTTCCGCGCCATCCCTGGATTCATCGCCGCGCTGTGGCTGACGGGCGCGCCGCTGCTGCACGCCGCGGAGGAAACGGTGCTCCGCATCTACGACTGGAAAACCGGCGCCATCCATGCCGAGGTTCCGGCCAGGGTTGGCGGCCGGCTTTTTTTTGGCTGGATCCATTCCCTGGAAAAGATTCCCTGGAACGAGTATTTTCATGTAGACGCGGAACACAACCTGATTCTCGACGCCATCACTTTTCCGGCTTTCGGCGCGGGAATTCCCGAAAACAAAGGAAAGATCTGTTACGTGAAGGATGGGTTGATCCACATGGAGGAAATCGGTCAAGTGTTCAAGGAACTCCATTGGCTCAATTCCCAAACGGCCACCCGCGACATCGTTTTCGACGGCGTGCTTGTCGCCAGAGGCGCGGAGCTTCCGCAACACGCGCGCCTGCGTTTGATAATCGAGAAAAAATGAGGAAATCATGAGCGAAAAAACTACCGATACACCGGAAGATCCGGAAACCAGGATCGACCTGAATGACGCCGAATTCGCCCAGGCCAGGGCCGGGGTGCTGACCGAGGAACAGCAAAGGCTCATCGAGGAGGCCGACCGCGAATCCAACTTCCGCAAGCTGGAATCGCCCATCGTATCCAGGGTCTTCTACGGGCTTTGCCTCGTCGTGTCCCTGTACCATTTTCTCAACCCGTTCATGGGTTCCTGGCTGATCCCCTTCGGACCGCCGCTGGTGCTGGAGCATCGCTCGCTGCACGTGGCCATGATGCTCGTCCTGGGCTTCATGATGTACCCCTTCAGCGGAAAGAGCAGCTACAAACGGGTTTCCTGGCTGGACTGGGCGCTCATCGCCCTGGCCATCGTCGTTCCGCTCTATGTATGGATCGATTACATGGGCGTGATCGAAAGAGCGGGCATGCCCAACGACAATGACGTGATCGTCGCCACGCTGCTGATCGTCCTGGTGCTGGAAGGCTCCCGCCGCATGACCGGCCTGACGCTGCCGATCCTCGGCCTGATCTTCATCGCCTACGGGCTGTTCGGACGCGGCGTGCCCGGCATCTTCGGACACCGGGGCTACACCTGGGTGCAGCTTTCCAACCACCTTTTCGCCAACACCGAAGGCATCTACGGCACCTCGGTGAGCGTCGCCGCCAGTTACATTTTCCTGTTCATCCTGTTCGGCACCGTCATGTCCAAATGCGGCATGGGCTCCTTCTTCAACGACTTCGCCATGGCGCTGGCCGGACACTTCAAGGGCGGGCCGGCCAAGGTGGCGGTGGTTTCCTCGGCCCTGCTCGGCTCGATCAACGGCTCCGCCGTGGCCAACGTGGTCACCGCCGGCGCCTTCACCATTCCGCTGATGAAAAAAGTGGGCTATTCCAGGGAATTCGCCGGCGCGGTGGAAGCCTGCGCCTCGGTCGGCGGTCAGGCGCTGCCGCCGGTGATGGGCGCCGCCGCCTTCATCATGGCGGAAATCCTGGGCGTCTCCTATTCGGTAATCATCATCCACGCGGCCATCCCCGCCCTGCTCTATTACCTGGGCGTGATGATCCAGGTGCATCTGCGCGCCGGGAAAATGGGACTCATCGGTCTGCCCAGGGAGCAACTGCCAAAGGTCGTCGACGTACTCAAGGACAAGGGGCATCTGCTCATCCCGATCGTCGTGCTGCTCTATCTTCTGCTGTTCTCCGGCACCACGGTCATCTACTCCGCCATGTGGACGATCATCGCCACGATCGTCATCTCCAGCCTGAGAAAGAACACCCGCATGAGCTTCAAGGACGTCTGCGACGCCTTCACCGACGGCGCCAAGCAGACCGTTTCGGTGGCCATGGCCTGCGCCTGCGTGGGCATCATCATCGGCGTGACCTCGAAGACCGGTTTCGGCCTGAACATGGCCAACACCATCATCACCATGGGCCATGAAAGCCTGCTGTTCACGCTGTTCTTCAGCATGGTCACCTGCATGATCCTGGGCATGGGCGTCCCCTCGATCCCGGCCTACATCATCACCGCGGCGATCGCCGCGCCCGCGCTGGCCAAGCTCGGCATTCCGGAAATGGCGGCGCACCTGTTCGCCTTCTACTACGCCATGTTCGCCAACCTGACGCCGCCGGTCGCCCTGGCCGCCTTCGCCGCGGCGGGCATCTCCGGCGGAGACTTCATGAAGACCGGATTCGCCTCGGTCAAACTGGCCCTCGCCGGATTCATCGTGCCTTTCATGTTCGTCTATTCGCCGCAACTGATGCTGATCGAAACGACCTGGGGCGAAGGCATCCGCGTCGTCATCGGCGCCTGCATCGGCGTACTGCTGATCGGCGTGGCCGTCGAGGGCTACCTGTTCACCAAGGTCAACATCGTGCTCAGGCTCATTGCCTTCGCCAGCGCGCTGTGCCTCATCGACAGCGG
>JAISNE010000039.1 GCA_031276375.1 Accumulibacter sp. | reverse complement strand
CGCGCGTCCGATTTCGACCATCCCGCGACGGCGCTGCGCATCGGAGACTGGCGGGGGCATCCCTGTCACGCCGCCGAGATCGCGCGGGCGCCCGCCCATCTCTCCGGCGAGATGAGTTTGCTGCGCCCGCTCCACGGGCTTGCCGGCGCCGAGGCCTTCGCGCTGGCCGGACGCGCCAGCGAGCTTCTGGACTGGCAAAGGAATCATCGCTTTTGCGGTCATTGCGGCACGCCGACGGCCAAAAAATCCGGCGAGTTCGCCATGGCCTGCCCGGCCTGCGGCCTGCTGGCCTATCCGCGCATCTCGCCGGCGGCGATGGTGCTGGTCGAGCGGGGCGACGAGCTATTGCTGGCGCGCGGTCCGCACTTTCTTCCCGGCGTGTTCAGCGCGCTGGCGGGCTTCGTCGAGGCCGGCGAAACCGTCGAGCAGTGCGCGGCGCGCGAGGTGCGCGAGGAAGTGGGCATCGAGATCGCCAACCTGCGCTACTTTCGCAGCCAGCCGTGGCCTTTTCCCAATTCGCTGATGATCGCTTTCTTCGCCGACTACGCCGGCGGCGAAATCACCCCCGATCCCGCCGAAATCGAAGCCGCCGCCTGGTTTCCCCGCCACGCCGCGCCCCCGCTTCCGGACCAGGCCAGCATCGCCCGCCACTTGATCGAAGCGGCGCTGCGCGGCCGCGCCGGGTAAAATCCGCCGACGATCGTGTCGGCCACGACAACGCCGCAAGACTTGCAAAGGACATTTCATGCTCAAGCTCGCTGATTCCGCCCTCTTCCGTCAACAATGTTTCATCGGCGGCGTCTGGATGGACGCCGATTCCGCCGCGACGATCACCGTCCGCAACCCGGCCACCGGCGAGACGCTGGGCACGACGCCGGGGATGGGCGCCGCCGAAACGCGCCGCGCCATCGCCGCCGCCAACGCCGCCTGGCCCGCCTGGCGCGCCCGCACCGCCGGCGAGCGCGCGAAATTGCTGCGCCGCTGGCATGAATTGCTGATCGCCCATCAGGACGATCTCGGCCTGCTGATGACCTCCGAGCAGGGCAAGCCGCTCGCCGAGGCCAAGGGTGAAATCGCCTACGCCGCGAGCTATCTCGAATGGTTCGCCGAGGAAGGCAAGCGCGCCTGCGGCGAAATCATTCCGCCCAATCTCGCCGATCGGCGCATCCTGGCCACGCGCGAGCCGGTCGGCGTTTGCGCCGCGATCACCCCGTGGAACTTCCCGTCGGCGATGATTACCCGCAAGGCCGGCGCCGCGCTCGCCGCCGGCTGCACGATGGTGCTCAAGCCGGCCAGCCAGACGCCGTTCTCGGCGCTGGCCATCGCCGAACTCGCCGCGCGCGCCGGCCTCCCGGAAGGCGTGTTCAACGTCGTCACCGGCGCGGCCGGGGACATCGGCGGCGAACTCTGCGCCAACCCGACCGTGCGCAAGCTCTCGTTCACCGGCTCGACCGAAGTCGGCGCAAAACTGATCGCGCAGTGCGCGCCAACGGTCAAGAAACTGTCGATGGAACTGGGCGGCAACGCCCCGTTCATCGTTTTCGACGACGCCGATCTCGACGCCGCCGTGCTCGGCGCGATGGCCTCGAAGTACCGCAACGCCGGACAGACCTGCGTGTGCGCCAACCGCCTGCTGGTGCAGGACGGCGTCCATGACGCCTTCGCCGCGAAACTGGCCGCGGCGGTCGGCCAACTCAAGGTCGGCAACGGCGTCGAGCCGGGCGTCACGCAAGGTCCGCTGATCGACCAGTTCGCGGTCGACAAGGTCGAGGCGCTGGTCGCCGACGCGCGCGCCAAGGGCGCCCGCGTCATTTGCGGCGGCCGGCGGCACGCGCTCGGCCAGACCTTCTACGAACCGACCATCCTCGCCGGCGCGACGCCGGCCATGCGCATGGCGCGCGAGGAAATCTTCGGCCCGGTGGCCCCGCTGTTCCGCTTCGCCACCGAGGAAGAGGCGATCCGCATGGCCAACGACACCGAGTTCGGCCTGGCCGCCTATTTCTACGCCCGCGACGTCGGCCGCATCGTTCGCGTCTCCGAATCGCTCGAATACGGCATGGTCGGCGTCAACACCGGAATCATCTCGACCGAAACCGCCCCGTTCGGCGGCGTGAAATGCTCCGGCCTTGGCCGCGAAGGCTCGCGCCACGGCCTCGACGACTACCTCGAAATCAAGTACGTCTGCCTCGCTGGCCTGGATCGATGAAATGTCGGTTTATTTTACAAATCCGGGCGTCTCCACCGGCCTGCCCCGACCTGCCCCTGCCTCGCGCAAGGACGCGCCAAGGCGATGGACGACAGCGCATGGCTCATGGCCCAGGAACCGCGCGGACGATTGTCGGCCTTTTTTACAGCCGGCAGCGCGTTTACCGCGGGAATGCCGAAATTTTCTTTTGATAAACAGTCGGTTATAAAAAACAGTCCAGAAAGGCACGATAAATGCTTCGGGACTATCCGGGCATTCTTTTAGAAATTTCTAAAATACGCGCTCATGTCCCTGAAAGGACTCAAAAATGTTCAAATCCACGTTCATGACCGGGCGAAACGGCATGGAAGAGCCTACATCCCTCCCATGCCAGATCATTCTCCTGAAAGGAGATGTTTCCAACCGGAATTTGTTTTCGATGAAAACAACCAAATCGTCCAAAATAATGTCTATCGCCGCCGCGGCGTTTTTTCTGGCCATCCTTGTCGGCGAGGCGGCGGCGGCCACGATGTTCGACGCCGGCATTCCGACGAACTGGACGCACATCGGTGGCAGAGCAGGCTCCGGCTTTGGGGCGGCGATGCCGAACGGAGATGTTCAGGCGTCGCCCGAGGGCGGCGGATATGGATACGTAACGACCGCTGGCGCGCTTTCTGTCGGAAATAACCAATGTGGCGGTATCAGCCTGGGCTTGGGCGTCAGCCCCGAGAATTTTGGCTGCGAGAAAAACGGATCGTTGCTGCAATCCAGCGCGTTCTCGGCGAGCAAGGGAGACGATCTACAGTTTTATTTCAATTACATCACCAGCGACGGCGCCAATTTTTCGGATTACGCCTGGGTCCGCCTAATCAACACCGCGACCAACGATCTGACCCTTCTCTTCACGGCGCGGACGACGGCGGGAGACAACACCGTCCCTGGGAGCGGGATGCCCGGAATCGACCCGAATGTGACGATCGGGGCAACCCCGATTCAATCGGGGAGCGGGACGAGCGAATGGGAGACAAAAGAGGGGACGGGCGGCGGGCCGAAGTGGCATGGGCTCGACACGTATTCCGGATTATGCTACGACCAGGGATGCGGTTTGACCGGATGGATACAGGCAAACTATGAGTTTGTCGAAGATGGCGCCTACATTATCGAGTTCGGCGTGGTCAACTGGGGGGATACGCGTTATGACTCCGGCTTGGCCTTTGACGCCATCACGCTCAATGGCAGGGATCTCGTTTCCGTCCCCGAACCGGTGTCCCTGGCCTTGTTCGCTCTCGGTCTGGCGGGACTCGCGGCGCTCCGCCGCCGGGCGTAATACCAAGTTGCAGTCAAACCATCGTGATACGCCAAAAATGACGGCGGCACAGCGAGCCCACGGCTCGGACGTCCAGAGGACAGAGGACAGAAGACTGAAGACAGTAATATTTGCGGCGCGAAGCGCCGGTAACCGACTGTCCTCTGTCCTCTGTCCTCTGTCCTCTGTCCCTGATGTTTCTCCTCAAACTTTCATGCACCACCCTCGCTTTTTTCAAGACGAGGCGGTCAAAATACCCGTCATTCCCGCGCAGGCTTAGAATCCAGAAAAGGCGGCGGAATGCTGGATTCCCGCCTGCGCGGGAATGACGGGCGCAGGGGACGGTTGGCGATGGCGGATTCCATCGATTCGCATTGCTGGTAATAAACCAGGGTATGAATTCCGTAACGACGGGGGATACCAAGTTGCCGCCAAACCATCGTGATACGAAAAAAATGACTGAAATCCTGACACGTCAGACTGGAATATTGACTACCTATTGAGCGCAATTTGGTATGAATACGGATCGGCGACATTGCCCGCGCGGGCAGCGAAAGCACGAAGACCAACGCCGTCGAACTTCATGGCCTACGCGCACCAGAACGGCGCGCACATCAATGAAGCGATGGATAAGCCGCAAGACCGCCTTCAACTTCTCGCTTGAAAGTCCGGTTTTTCTGGCACGATTGCACAGGAAATTACGCAAACAAAAAGGCTTGCGAGGTAAACACCTCGCAAGCCTTTGATTTTGTTAGTGGGCCCGCAGGGATTCGAACCCTGGACCAAAGGATTATGAGTCCTCTGCTCTAACCGGCTGAGCTACAGGCCCGAAAACGGATCAACTGTTGCTGCTATCGAGAAAACTGCGCAATTTGTCCGAACGCGACGGATGGCGCAGCTTCCTGAGCGCCTTGGCTTCGATCTGGCGAATGCGCTCGCGCGTGACGTCGAACTGTTTTCCGACTTCTTCCAACGTGTGGTCGGTATTCATTTCGATGCCGAAGCGCATGCGCAACACCTTGGCCTCGCGCGGCGTCAGCGTGTCGAGCACGTCCTTGGTGATCAGCCGCAGGCTGGAAAACAGCGCCGCGTCGGTGGGCGCCAGCGTGGCGGCGTCTTCGATGAAATCGCCGAGATGCGAATCGTCGTCGTCGCCGA
>JAISNE010000023.1 GCA_031276375.1 Accumulibacter sp. | reverse complement strand
GCGATGAAACGCGGATCGGTTTCGGAAATGGCTTCGGCCTCATTGGGGATGAGGGCGTCGTGGATGATGGTTTCAGTCATGGTAGTGCTCCAAAAAAAAGCGGGGCACGACCTTTCCCTTGCGGGACGGTTATGCCCCAGAGGTGGGAAAAAATGCTTGAAATGAGAACGCCGTGAATCAATACTCGTTTGGCAAGAGCAGCGTGGTGACGCTGCGATCCCATTCGGTGATGATCCAGAGTTTCAGGTCGGGCTTGACCTGATAGGACGAGAACAGGCGATCCTCGCCGGACTTCAACGCGGCGTTGTTTAGCCGTTTGTCGTCATCGGAAAGATCGCCCCAGTCGCCGTTGAGGTGCCGGCGCAGGTACGACACCGGATTGAGCCGGCCCCGCAAGGCCAGATCCTCGACGCCGCAGGTCATGATCACCTGACCGGGCGAAAAGCGGGACGATGAAACAGAGGCAACGAGTGTCATGGTGAATCTCCTTGAAGGAAAGGAGGGTCATGCGCCCCCCTCGGGCCGACATGACCCGGATGGGTGGATGAAAACGACGGCGAACCGTCAAAAGAAAAAGAAGAGACGCGAAGAAGACAAAAAAGCCTCAGCGGATGGTCAACAGCTCGCCTTGCAGGGGCGAGCCGGGGGTCATGTCCCAGGCGCGGATGACCGGAGTGAACTTGTCGGTGAGGATGCGAACTTCCGCGATGCTGCCGTCGGGTCGTTCGGTGTATTCCACCTTGATGTCCTTTCGCTTGTGGGTGTCGCCCCTCAGCGCCAGCACCCGGCCGGACTTCGATGTCACCACGCCGGAAATCGCGCCGGCGGCGAGCGCCAGGGCGAGATGCCAGTGCGACAGGGCGCGGGCGGGCCGGCGCAAGGATTGTTGCGCGGCGCCGAGCACCGTCTCGAATTGGGGCCACAGCCCTTGCAGACGGGAAACCTCGTCGGCGAACTGTTCCGGCTCCATCGAAATACGAAAAAATTGCTCGACCGCGCCCGGCGCCGCGGGAACGGCATAGGGCGCATGCGGCCACTCAAGCGGCAGTTCCTCCGCCTCGATGTCGCCCACGCCAATGGCGCGCAAGCGTTCGCGTACGGCCTTGACGCCCGCCGGCGCCAGATCGCGCTGCCGCTGACGCACCCCGAAAACCACCACCTGCTGGTAAGTCGCATCGACAGCCCGAAAAACCCGCAGATCGCTGTAATGACGAATGAGCCAGCCGACAAGTTCGGCGTCGAGCACGTAGGACGGAATGATGAACACCAGCACGCCGCCGTATTGCAAGAGCGGCAGCGTCTTCTGGTAGAAGAGCTTCTCCAGCCGGGCGCGACCCTTGCCCGGATAGCCGATATTACCGTTGGCGTCCCCGGACAAATCCCCGTAGGGGGGATTGAGCCAAATGAGGCCAAAGGCATTGCGCGAGATGAGGGTATCCATCAAATCGCCGTGCAGGCCATGATCGACCAGCTGGCGGGCGTGTGCGGCGCGCTCGGCGTCGAACTCGACGGCGTAGGCCGTGACCTGTTCGCGCCCGAGGGCGTGCGCCGTCTCGGCGATGGCCGCGCCCTCGCCCGCGCAGGGATCGATGATGTTCATCGGCCCGTTGGCGGGAACGAGCGCCTTGAGGATGCGTTCCAGCGAGGCTTCGTCGGTCGGGAAATACCCGGCCTTGACAAAATTCCGGGCAAGCCGGGGAAACATGAGCGCCATGAAAGACTCCTGAAAGAAAAAAAAGAAAAAAAAGAGAGAGAGAGGAACGAGGGCATGGAAGAGATGCCCGGTGGGAGGGAGAAGGAATCAAGCGGCAAGCCGCAAGGGTTCCGATGCGCGGGGTTCGGCGGTGAGCACGCCGGCGCGGATGAGAAGGCCCAACTCGGTCGTAAGTCGCGGCACATCCATGTGCAGCCGGAATCCTGTCAGCGGCCCCAGGGCCACCGGCAGGGGTTCGAGCATGTCCCGCGCTTGCAGGATGTTCAGCACGACATCCTGCCAGTGGTCGAGCAGCGGCAGAGGACAGGTTTCTTTCACCAGCGCCCACAGCCGTTCGATCCGGTACGCCGAATCGCGCGGCAGGAGCGAGAGCGCCGTGGCGTTGGTCTTGTCGGGCTTGAGACAGCGCCGGTCGAAAATCCAGCAATTGACCAGCGAACCGAAAAGCGTTTGCCGGTAGCCGCGCGTCAGGCGTTTTTCCAGACACTCGTCATTGACGAAGGTCGGCAAGGCCCGCGCGTCTTGCGTGACGAGATGAAAATGGTCGAGTCCGTCTTCTCCGCCGCCCAGGGTGAGCCGGGCGAGGAATTGCTGGAGGGCCGTGTCGCGCCCCCAAACCGACGAAAAAACGAGATTGTTGTCCTTGTCCGCGACATGACCGTCGACCATCAGGTCGGGGCATTCGTCGATCCGGAAAAGGGATTGTCGAGGCGAATCGGGCATGGTGAAGTCCTTGGAAAGAAGAAAGAAGGAAGAAAAAAAAAGAGAGAGAGAGAGAAGAGAAAAGCAGGCGGGACGGCGCCGTCCTGGGGACGAACACCGCCCCAGGGGGAGGGAGGGGAAGAAAAAACGCCGCTTTCAGGCCGCGCGCGCGTCGGTCGTGGCGCGCCGCCGCGCATGGTGGGCACGGACGCATTCCCGCCATTCGCGGGACACTTCCGGCGCCATGTCGAGGTAGCGCAAGGGGCACGTGTAGTAGTACGGGTGCGCCGTTTCGTCCATCGGCTTGTAGCCCCACTCGTTGCCGCTTTTTTTCAGCAAATCGCAGCGGATGTAGCGCACGGACTGACCCGGCGCAAGACCCTGATGCGCGCCTTCGGCCTTGGCGGTCATTTCGGCGACCGACCACAGCACGTTGCCGCGCATCGCGTGCGCGATGATTTTCACGCGGGCGCGTGCGGTCTCATACGGCTCGATCAGTTCCGCGATCAGTTCGGCTCGGGATTGAGATGAGAAAAACCAACCCATGATGAAAACTCCTTTGAAAAAAAGAAAAGAAAGAAAAGCCGGATTCTTCTCCCGCGCGGGGAAAGAAACCCCGGCGGGTGGAAAAAACGTCGCCGCGGCGACGAAAGAGAACTACAGCGGAAACTGCCGGCACAATTCCGGGAGGGTCTTGTTCGCGGGCAGCGCCGGGAAATCCCCGGCAAGGTACCGGGCGGGAATTTCGTCCTCATGAATCTCGCCGCGCGCGGCGGCTTCGAGCATGTGGGTCTTCCTTCCATGCCACAGCAATTCGTAGCGGGCGATTGCGTCCCACTCAGGGGGCGTTTCCCGTTCGAGCCGGAAGGCGTATTCGCTGGCCGCCTCGTCCTTGTCGTCATAGCAGACGCAGACTTCGCGGTAGCTGCCGAAGTCGTGCGGAAACGATTTCACCTTGAGCCAGGCCCTGGGATTCGGGGGCGGATACAAACGCTCCAGCATGCGCTTGAAAACGAAGCACTCGCGCTGTGAACATTCCGCGTAGTCCGCGTGGTTTACCTGGGCGCATTCCTCTTCGCAGGGGGCGGCGCCGATGTGGATGAATTGGATACTCATGAAAAGGTCTCCTTGCATCAGGAAAAATCAGAAAAAAAGCCCCGCGAACGGGGCCTTGGGAACAGGCTAAAAGAAATCAGGCCTTGCCGCGATGCCAATCCTGCGAGAGCGGCTCGAAGCGGTAGCCCAGCGCCGTCAGCCGGTCGCGCTGCTCACGCAGGGTGCGACGGTCGACGGTGGCGTCGAGCTTGAGCACTTCGCCCAAGGGCCAGAGCAGGCCGAACAAGGCTTCGTCCGCCGCGTCGGGAGAAGGCGGCGGCGGTTCGGCTCCGAACGGCGTGGTGTCGACCAGCGGATCGCGCGGATCGCGTTTCTTGCGCGCCGGGGTTTTACCCTTGGGCGCGGGAGGCGCGGTTTCCTCGTCGACCGGATCGACTTCCTGCGGCGTGAGCTGCTGCGCTTCGTCGCCGGAGAGGTCGTCGCTGCTGGAGATCGTCATGCCGCCCAGGTGGGCGCGGATTTCGATGACCATGCGGCCCCCCGCGACGTAGGAGGCGGGCCGGATTTCGGCGATGATGAAATCGCCGTCGTACTTGCCTTCGTCGTATTGATCGAGTTCGGCGTTCTTGATGACGAACTCGCCGATCGAAGTGGCCAGGCGTCCGACGTTGAAGTCGCCGTTCCTGCCGTGGATGGTCTTGATGGCCAGTTGGCCGGGAAGGGTAATCATGAAAGGCTCCAGAAAACGCCTGGCCGGCCGGTAAAGCGTGTCGGTCAGGCGGGGATGGGGAAAATCAGGCGGCGAGCGCTTCGGCTTCGGCGGCTTCAGCGGTTTCGGGAGTCTCCACCGGGGGATCCTCGGCGTCGGAATCGGAGGGTTTCGCCTCCGCTCTTTCGGCCTTGTACACAGGTTTGCCGTCGATCTTGATCCAGCGGATGAACAACAGGCGCGCCTTGAGGCCCACGCCCTGTTCGCCGGCACGTTTACCCTTGGAATAGGTAAAAATGTCCGTCCACAGGTCGCCCAGCTTGAAGCCGATCAGGACTTTCTTCTCGGCATCGACGGCTTCCTGGCAGCGGCTCACCAGGTGTTGCGCTTCGGAGCCGGAAACGCGCGTATCGAAACGCACGTAGGAGACATCGTCACTCGGCCCGTTCAGGGCGGCGATGTCGCAAGCCAGAAAGGGGGCGCCTTTCTTGGGTTTCACCTCGCGGATGCGGTTGAGATAACCGATGCCGGTGGTGTGCAGATCAAAATACGTCTTTTCGGAAGTCTTTTCAGACATGGTGAATCTCCTTTGACTGGAAAAAAAGAAGGCGGAGACACACCCGCCCGAACGGGGAAGTGTGCAACCCCCGCGCGGGTTAATGGATCGGGATGATCCGGGGAAAAAGAAACAAAGACATCGCCATCGGTGAGGATGGCCGTTCGCGTTGCGATGTCGGAGCGAACTGGGACGATCACGCGGGAAATCCGCGTCGCCGCCTTGAAGATCGTGGCGGCCTGGGCATGTTGCCGACAACTGTCGGCGGAACATGAAGGAAGATTTGCATGTCCGGGCAAAGAACGCCACGGAAAATCGGAATTGCGGACGTACCCGATTCATTCCCCGCAAAAACAGGCAATCGGTTCTTCGTCACTGGCAAAGAGGTCTTGCTGACTGGCGGCGATGCGGGCGAGATCGGCGTAGCTCGGGCCGTCGATGCGAAAGCGCGCGCCGCCAGGTTTGCTGGCGAGACGGAGCGACTCCATGCGGATCCACCAGTGGGCGGTTTCCGGTTTGGCCCGGATGAGCGCCAGACGCTGGCCTTTCGGTTTCAGGAAACAGAGATCGCAATTGCCTTCGAGTGTGCGGCCATTGACGGTCGGAAGTTCCAGATCGAAGGCTTGCGCCTGCCAGAAGGCCATCACGTCCTGGACGGTGACGCCCGCTTCCGCGAGCGGCAGGCACGGTGTTTCGTGGGCGGATTCGCAAGAATGCCCGCGCGCGCGAATCTTGGCGACCCGGCGCGGCTCGTCGGCGCGAATGCCCAGGCATTGATCCCATTCCGTCCAGCCGCATTGACGCAGGAATTTGTAGCTTGGCCGTACTTTCAAACGCCCCGTGCATTCCCTGACCACGGGATTGGGCAGATAGCGGCGCTTGCGGATCAGCGCCTCGAACGGTTCGCCCTGGCGGCTGGCGCGCTCGAAATCGACGAGGGCAAAGCCCACCGGGTCGTCGCGGTATTCGATCCAGGCGATGGGAACCTGCCAGCGGATGCCGCATTCGCGCACGAAACGCAAGGTGGCCTCGGCTTCCTTGCCGGTATTGGCGAAACAGACACGGGTGTTCTCCGGCCGGCCGCCGTTGGCCTCCAGAATGCGCCACAGCAGGTAGGCGCTGGTGCGCCCGCCGCTGAAGCTGATGCTGGTCGGCTGGTCGGGGTCGATTTTGAAAGGGTTGCGCATAAGGTTCCCGGCAAAGTCAATGAAGGCATGGCCGCAGTCTCTACCCCGTTTCGGGAAATTCACAGGAAGAATGGGAATCGCGCGCGTCCCCTTTTTTTGAAAAAAAAACCTTCCCGCGGAAGCGGGAAGGTGGAAGGGGTCAATCAAACAGGTCGTCGGGAATCACGCCGCCGGCCTCCTTGATTTCGGATACGAGATCATCAAAGCAATCGCACAGCCAGTCGAAGTGCCAGGGCTCCGGCCAATGGCGATCTTCGTCCAGCAGCGCTTTTATGGCGTACAGTCGTTCGATCTTGGCCTCGATCGTTTTCGGTTCGTTCATGGTGTTTCTCCTTTTGAAAATGAAGCCTTCCCGCGAAGGCGGCAAAGCGTGTGTTTCAATCGTGGTCATACGTCGGCAGGTCATCGAGTCGCGGCGCGCCGCCGTCGAAGATCAGGATGCGGACGTCGGCTTCTCCGGCCAGATGCAGCACATGGGCGAGGGAAGCGGGCATTCCGTCCGCCCGATGCTTCTGTCGCAAGCGCGCGACCGTTGTCCCGTCGATCTCCCGCAAATGCGCGTCGTTCCAGGGCGTGCCGATCAGCTTCATGCCGATGATTCCGTCAGGCAGACGGAAGACGTGGAAAAACGCCGCCAAGGGCAAGGCGGCGTCCGCGATCCTGTCGAGATACTCCAGCGCCGCGCGATCGAGGTGCCACGTGCTGATTTCCCAGGAGCGGCTGTAAAACCCCGTCCTGAACGTCAAGCGGCGAATGACTTCGTTGGCCTGCGCAAGACAGAGGGCATCGCCCAGATGAACGGATTGGCCATCGACTTCCACGCCATGCATCGCGTAACGCACGGCCTGGACGAACCCGTCCGCGCGGCATTGCTCGCGCAACGCCCGGGCAATGCGCCGTTCCGGCGTAATCAGGGCGAAGTCCGCGCCAAAAAGGCAAGGCCGCAATACGGCCTCCTCGTCGGAAAGACGGGCCTGGGACGAATGCAAGGGCCGATAAACCGGCGGACTCGCTTCGTCATGGGTGATTTCCAGCACGCGCTGGATATCGAGGCCCCAATAGCCCCGGATGAAGGGATTGTGGTGAAAAGACATGGTTTTACTCCCGTGGATGAAAAAAGCCGGAGTCCCCTGTCCCGGACGGGGCAGGAAAACCCCGGCGGGTGAGGAAATGACGCACAGGGCGTCGGAAGGAAAAAGAAAAACGCGGCTAATAGTCGTAGGCCGGCAGGCCATCGAGTTCCGGCGCGCCATGCGCGAAGATCAGGAACCGTGTGTCGGCTTCCCCGGCAAGGTAGAGCGTTTTCGCCAGCGAGATGGGCATCCCGTTTTCCAGATGCGCCAGGAACACTTCCACGGCGTTTGTGTCGGCGGCGTAGCGCATATTCGCGTTGCTCCAGTCGACGTTGAACAGCTTGACGCCGATTTGATCGCATCCGACATGGAAGGCCGAGAAAAAGTCGAGTGGTTCGGCCTCGTCCGCTCTCTTCTTGAGATAGTCCATGCCGGCCTTTTCGAGATGCTTGGCGCTGATTTCCCAGCAGCGATTGAAAAATCCCGGCTGGAAGGTCAGGCGGCGGACGATCTCGTTGGCCTGTTCGCGGGAAAACGCATCGCCCAGACGAACGCTTCGACCGTTTTCGTCGGCCAGGATCGTGTAGTGCGCGTTCGTGACGAACCCTTGCTCGTAACCGAACCGGTTGCAGTAGGCGGTTAATTCCCCGGAGAGGTTCTCCATCGTTCCGCTGATGGCGTAGCCATTGCAGATGAGGCAGGATCTTTGCGTGACTTCGCAATCCGGGAGATGCGCTTGCGATGGATGCAGGGCCAGCCGGGCGGTGCGCTTCTCTTTGCAGGCGATGGACAGTAAACGCTGGACATGGAGGCCCCAGTAGCCGCGGATGAAGGGATTGTTGTGCAAGGACATGG
>JAISNE010000014.1 GCA_031276375.1 Accumulibacter sp. | reverse complement strand
TCGGCATCCGACATGAGCAAGAAACTGATTCTTCCAGCCGAGGTCAAGATTTGCGCAACGTGCAGCTTCTGGGACGGGGATAGAAAGGTCGATTCCGAACTGGCCGTGGTCGTCGTCGAAGAGGGGTGCGTGGGTGAATGCCTGGCGCGGAACAAACATTGTCAAGGGTTGAACGGCGAACCCGAATGGCGCAACGACTGTCTGTGGGAGCATCTGGCGCCGGATACGCTGGAAAACGGCGTATGGGAACATCTGGCGCAAAATGCGCGGGAAAGCGGCGTGTGCGAGCCTCTCGTGCCGGACGCTCCGGAAAGCGGCCTGTGCGAGCCTCTCGTGCCGGACGCGCCGGAAGACGGCCTGTGCGGACCTCTCGTGCCGGACGCTCCGGAAGGCGGCCTGTGCGGACCTCTCGCGCCGGATGCGATGGGACGCGGCGGTTGATCCCGTTTCGGCGTATCGCGAGAGTTTGACCGCGCCGGCATTGCTCGGCCGCGCGATGTGGCGCTTGGGTTTTCCGAAACGGCAAGGCGCCGTCCAGGTCTTGCGTGGATTGCCGCGGGCCTGACGGTCCTCGCAATGACGAGGCTTGGGCCGTCATGGACAAATGCTCTCGCCCCATCCTGGCAACCGTCCGCGTTTGTTGGGTGAAGTTCCCCCGGCGGGGCCATCGCGGGAATTTTTTGCGCGCCTTGTTCAGTCCGCCGCGTCAGTGGCACGGGCAACGATGCGCCGCGTCATGCAAGGATTCCGGAAGCGCCGCGAGCAGGGCTTGCGCGGCGCTCATCCGCGCGGACTTGGTATCAGGCCATGTTTTCATACCAAGTTGCCGCCAAGCCATCGTGATACGCCAAAAATGACGGCGGTACGTCCAGAGGACAGAGGACAGAAGACTGAAGACTGAAGACTGAAGACAGTAATATTTGCGGCGCGAAGCGCCGGTAACCGACTGTCCTCTGTCCTCTGTCCTCTGATATCAACGGCCTATTGAGCGCAACTTGGTATCATGCGCCACAAAACCGGACAAGTCTAAAAACTCCTGGCAATATTCCACCGTCCCGGTTTGACGGCGGCAGGGTTTTTCTATAGGATTTTTCATGGAAAGAGAAACTTTTTTCCGAAAACGTTACTGTCCCGAAAATCAAAATCATCAGGAGGTTTTATGCGCAACACATTCGCTGCAACGATCGTCGCGGCATGCGGTCTGTTCTTTGCCGGTTCCACCCTTGCCCAGGAATTCCCCCAGGTTTACGCGAAGGAAGGCTATGTCGTGAAAGACCGGGAAAAACTCGGCGGGACGGGCCTTGGCACGGTTCATTGCGAGTACGCTTTTCCCAGGGACAAGGCCTTGCCCGACCAGGCCATCAAGGAAGTCGCCTGGCTGACCCTGCCTCCCGGCGCAAGCATCGGCGTGCATAAGCACGAGAAAAACGAGGACGCCTATATCGTCGTATCCGGAAGCGGCGTGTTCGTCGCCGCCGACGGTACGGAAACTCCGGTGAAAGCCGGGGACGTGACCATCGCCCGCAAAGGCGAATCACACGGCATGAAAAATACTGGAAGCGATCCCCTGGTGATTCTGGACGTCATCGCGCAGCAGTGATTCCAATTCCCCGGCAAGCCTGGCGGCATCGTCTTGCCGGGGAATGAATGCCAGCCGTTGACAACGCCCGCGAGACGAAGCCGCGGAGCAGTCGTTGGAAGAATTCCATGCCGATCGTTATGGGAAGTATAAATATCATCCGGAGCAGCCGGCGGCATGATATGGTAATTCAACTCAACAAGTATCAGCGTGAAAATATCGATACCTGACGGAAGGCATATCGTTACAGTGGAAGATTATGTCTATTGACCCGCGTTTCTATTTGCCCAGGTTTTTTCGATAGGATTGCGGTCCGGTGAGTACGGAGGTAAAAAAAAGAGTTTTATTCCGTGGCGGCGAGCCAAATTACGCAATTTCTTTTCAGGGTGAAAAGAAGCGTTGTTCATGATGGCCGTGATGCCCTTCGGAACGGATTTGACGAATGAAGTTCCAAACCATTCCACGAAAGAGGCGCTGGTGATGTTTTCGGCATGGCAAAACGGCATGACGATTTTATCTCTGATTTTCGCCGCTACGATATTTGTCCGTTGAAACTTTCTGCCGTGTTTGGCATCCCCGATTTTCACGCCACGTAAAGAACGTCCATGTTCCCGAACAAGTGGCTTGTTTATTCCGCTTTTGTCAATATGGGTGTCGCATCCCGGACGATTCGATACTGGCGGATGGTGGAAGAGGATGGAAAGCGCGGCGCACCGTTGATCGAACTCATGCCGGCCGGTCGTCCGCCAACGGTCGCAAGCGCATGCGCTTTGGCGAATAGCCGTGATCGAGCGGTCCGCTGCCTGCGCCGGTGCGCGCTGGCGCCCCGGCGCGCAGGGCTTGACGGACGTAGTTGCGGGCGCGGCGCACCGCTTCCGGCAAGGACGCGCCCAGCGCCAGATAGGCGGCGATGGCGCTGGACAGCGTGCAGCCGGTGCCGTGCGTATTGGCGCTGTGGATGCGCCGCGCTTCCATCCAGTATTTTCGGCCGGCCGAACTGACCAGCAGGTCGGTCACTGTCTCGCCCGGCAGATGCCCTCCCTTGAGCAGCACGGCCCGCGCGCCTTGCGCCAGCAGGCTCAGCGCGGCGGATTCCATGTCTTCCAGCGTGCGCAGTGGACGGCCGACCAACAGGGCGGCTTCGTCCAGATTGGGCGTGATTACATCGGCGCGTGGAAAGAGTTCGCGCACCAGCGTTTCGATGGCCGGCGTCTCGATCAGCGCCGCGCCGCTGGTGGCGACCATGACCGGGTCGAGAACCACCTTGCGCAAGCGATGCCGATCGATCGCCTCGGCCACGACGGCAACGGTCTCGGGCGCGTGCAGCATGCCGATCTTGACCGCGTGCGCGCCGATGTCCTCGATCACGGCGTCGATCTGGTCGCGCAGCATGGACGGCGGAACACCGTGGATGGAACGCACGCCGCGGGTGTTCTGCGCGGTCAATGCGGTGATCGCGGTCATGCCGTAGCAGCCCAGCGCGGCGAAGGTCTTCAGGTCGGCCTGGATGCCCGCGCCGCCGCCGCTGTCGGATCCGGCGATGGACAGCACACGGTGATATTCGAAACGGCGCGCTTCGTGCTCCATGTCGTTCATTCCCGCCCGCGCTTTCGTCCGTGTTTTCGTCCAGCAGCGGGCGCGCCCAAGCGGCTCGTCCCGATCACGGCAATCGATCCTGTACTCATGAATGATGATCCCCTGTCCGGCGATGAAGCCGTGAATGGTGAATTGCGGTGAATTCCGGCGGCGTCCGGGCGTCCCGCCTAGCGCACCTCGAATTCGAACGTGGCCGCGCTCTGTCCTTCGACAATGACTTCCAGCCGGCGCGTCCCGCCCGGTTCCCCCGGCCCGATCTCCCATTCCCCGAAAATGCGCCCGTCAACCGGAACGAGCTGCCGCTGGCTGACCTGGCTGCGCCGTTCCATCGGAATCACCAGCGTCGTCCTGTCGCCCGATTCCGCGCGTTCTTCGACGGCCTTGCCCGGCAGCAGATACTCCTCGCGCACGCTGACCGAGCGCCCGGTTTCGCGCAGCTCGATCATCCACCCATAACGCTGCCCTTCGCGGCGCGGAACGACGGTGGCCGGCGAAAACACCACCTGCCGTGGATCGCTGGCGTCGAACACGCCGAACTCCGCCGAGACCACTTCGAGCGCGAAAACGCGGGCGCTGGCGGAGAGCAGCCACGCGAGAAGGAAGCACCATGAACGTTTCATCCCGAACACCTGCCCCTGGAAAAAGAAGCTGGAAAACCGGCCGAACGCGGCGGGCGCGGCGAAAAGCCACTGGATGGCCGAAGTCTCCACTTTCCCGATATTCGTATACGCCTCCAATGACATTTCTCTTCCCGTTCCACACGGGCCATCGATCCGGGCAACATCCGCGGCCTTGCCCGCGGCCCATGCGACAAGCCGGAGCGGCCTGTCGCGGCCAGGGATCGTCCGCCCGGATCGGCCTAATCGAAGAAATGAATGGTAGAGATGTCGGTTGGATGCTGCTCCTTGACCATGGCGGGATGGCCGACCAGAATACCCACGGTCATCTGGTAGCCGTAAGGGATTTCCAGCCGTTTGGCGAAGCGTTCGCCGTCGGGCGAATTGAATACGTGGAAAGCGTGGGTGGCGAAACCGCAAATGCAGGTGCCCAGCCCGATCGAATGCGCGGCCAGACAGATGTTCTCGGTCAGCAAGCCGGCGTCGAATTCGGCGGGGGTCAAGTCATGGGTCGGCTTGACGGCCACCACGATCAAGGCCTGGGCGTTATAGAACAGGTCGCCGCCACGGTCGAGGATGCGTTGATAACCTTCCCTGTCGCGCCGCGTGATGACCCCGAAAGCACTGTCGCGGATCTGGTCGATCAACTCGCGATTGGTTACCACGGCGAGATACCACGGCGCATTGCCGCGCGAACTCGGCGCCTGCACCCCGGCCCGGGCGATGGTTTCAAGATCGGCCCGGCCGACCGGCTGGCTGCTGAACCC
>JAISNE010000008.1 GCA_031276375.1 Accumulibacter sp. | reverse complement strand
CCGATCGGCGCGTCGCTGCTGGCCAAGCTCGAACCCAAGGGAATCAAGGGGCTGGCGTTCTGGGACAACGGCCTGAAATCGTTTTCGGCAAACCGGCCGTTACGGACTCCGGCGGATTTCTCCGGCCTGAAACTGCGCATCCAGCCGTCCAAGGTGCTCGAATCGCAAATCCGGGCGTTGGGCGCGTTTCCCCAGATCACGGCGTTCTCCGATACCTATCAAGCCTTGCAGACGAGCCTCGTCGATGGCACCGAGAATCCGCACTCCAATTTCTTCACGCAGCGGATGTACGAAGTCCAGAAGCATATAACGCTGACCGAGCATGGTTACCTCGGCTACGTGGTGCTCACCAACAAGCGCTTTTGGGATGGCCTGCCGTCCGG
This sequence comes from Accumulibacter sp., assembly GCA_031276375.1. Classification (GTDB taxonomy): domain Bacteria; phylum Pseudomonadota; class Gammaproteobacteria; order Burkholderiales; family Rhodocyclaceae; genus Propionivibrio. The sequence goes on along the minus strand of JAISNE010000008.1, from coordinate 7,089 downwards.
AATCCGCAACCAGCTTGAGCGGGCCATGAAGGACGCTACCGATTACGCCAACCGGATCGCGCAGGAGGAGAACGACAACGCCCTGGCCAGCATCCGGAAGACCGGAAAGACGCAGGTCCATGCGCTGACGCCCGCGGAACGCGCGGAGTTCAAGAAAGCCCTGCTCAAGACACACCGGGAAATGGCGCCGCGCATCGGCAAGAAGATCATCGACGCGATCTACCGGGAAACCGGATTCAACCCGGACGAGATGTAGCCCGGCCGCCGCTTCCTACCCAGTGGCGTTCAACAGGCCGTCGATACGCAAGTCTGACACCAGGTTGCGCCGCCTGCCGGAATCCGGGCACGGTTCATTTATCGCGCGTCCGCAAAAAAGTCAGTCCCACGAAGCGGGCGAGACGCCCGCGCTCCCGGATTTTCGCGCGAGAGAGTGGAGCGCGGGCGTCCCGCCCGCCATGCGAGCCGCGAGCTCGCGTACCGCGGAGCGCCGGGAGAGGGAATGGCGCCCGGTCACTGACTGTCTTCCGTCCTCTGTCTTCCGTCTTCCGATCAGGCGAGGGGTTCGGGCCGCCGTTTTCCCGGCGCCGCCGCGACCACCTGCGCCAGTTCGACGGCCATTTTCACCCCCATTTTCCTGAACAGGCTGGCCCGGTGCGCTTCGATGGTGCGCATGCAGACGTTCAGTTCATCGGCGATGACCTTGTTCATCTTTCCGGCGAGAATCCGTTCCATGACCTGCTTTTCCCGCGGCGTGAGCAGCGCCAGCCGCCGGTTGGCCGAAACCACCGTCTGGCGGCGCTCGTCGTCGAGCTTGAACGCTTCCAGGACGCGATCGGCCAGTTGGTTGTCGTTGAACGGCTTCTCGACGAAATCGAAGGCGCCTTTCTTCAGCGTGGACACCGCCAGCGACACGTCTCCATGCCCGGTCAGAAAAATGACCGGCAACTGGCATTCGCGTTCGATGAGCCGGTCGAACAATTCATCGCCGCTCATTCCCCACATCCGGATATCCAGCAGGATGCATCCGGTGAAAGCGGCGTCCCACGTTTCCAGGAACGCTTCCGCGGACGGGAATGTCTGGCAGGAGATCCCCCGCGACTGCATCAGATAGCCGAGCGAATCGCGAATGGCCTCGTCATCGTCGATGATATAAGCAAACTGAGTCATGGCTGTATTATCGGAAGTGAGATAACCAGAATGGCGCCGCCTTCGGGGTTTTCCTCCACCCACAGGCGGCCACGATGAAATTCGACGATCGAGCGGCAAACGTTGAGTCCCATGCCCATGCCGTCGGTCTTGGTCGAAAAAAACGGAGTGAACAGCTTGTCCTGGAATTCCGGGGGAATGCCGGGGCCCCAGTCGATGACGGAAATCCGCGCCTGATCCCCGGTCTGGCCGAGCCGCACCGACAAACGCCGGCGTTCCGGCGGAACCTGGGCCGCGCTCATGGCTTCGAGCGCGTTGCGCATGACATTGAGCAGCACCTGCTCGATCATCACCCGGTCGCCCATCAGTTCCGGCAGATCGGCGAGAATCTCCCGCTCGATGCGCACGTGGAACAGCTTGGCGGTCGGCTCGATCAGGCCGATGCTGTCGTCGATCACCTCGATCAGATCGCAGGGCGCGAGCTTGGGTTCGCTCTTGTGCACGAAATCGTGAACGCGCCGGATGATGCGTCCCGCCCGCTGCGCCTGCGCGCCGAGCCGGGTCAGCACCGCCTCGAATTCCTTGGCGGAAAAGTTTCCCGATTCGAGCTTGTTCAGGCAGCCCGCCGCATAGCTGGCGATCGCCGCCAGCGGCTGATTGAGCTCGTGCGCCAGCATCGACGCCAGTTCCCCCATCGTCACCAGGCGCGAGGTCGCTTGCAGCTTGTCCTGCTGCCGCCGGTACAGTTCCTCCGCCTGTTTGCGCGCCGTGATATCGATGATCGACGCCATCCAGCCGGCCGGCTGGCCATTGGCGCCGATCAGCGGAGCCTCGTGGATCAGCGCGTCCAGCCGGCTGCCATCCTTGCGCATCAGCCGGATTTCGACTTCTCTCGGCGCCACCCCGCCGTCGATCCGGGAATCGTTGATCGACATCGCCCGTTCCATCTCCTCGGGCGGCCAATACGGCATCGGCGGAACGGCGCCGAGCAGTTCGCTTTCGCTGAAACCGACCATTTGGCAGAAGACGGGATTGACGTAGATTTCCCTGCCTTCCAGATCGCGCGCGCGCATGCCGATGGTCAGCGAATCCTCCATGGCCTTGCGGAACGCGTGTTCCGAGCGTTGCGCCTGCTCGGCGGCGATGCGCCGCCGGTTGTGGCCGCGCATCACCCACAGGCTGGCCAGCATGGCCGCGGTCAGCGCGATGACCAGCGCCGTCAGCATGTTCTGCGCGAAATTGCCGCTGCTGCGGTAGGCGTCGACCCGGAGCAGCATGCCGAACCCCGGCGGATCGAAGGAGATCGCGTAATTGATCGTGGTTTCGGCATTGCTGACCTTCGATTTGCTGGCCAGCACATGGCCGCCGCCGTCGAGAATGCGCACCTGGTATTTTTCGGCGAACCACCAGGGGACGATGCTTTTCAACAGCTTGTCGAAAGAAAACACGCCGATCAGCACCCCCTGGTAATGCTCGTCGTCGAAAATCGGCGAATACATTTCGAAGTGCGCCCCGTCCGGCGTGGAATAGGCGTCCGTATAGACGGATTTCCCCAGCTTGCGCGCCACGTCCACGTTCTGCCGAAACATCGCCTCATTCGCTCCGGGACGGGAAAGCACCTGTTCCGGGGCGCTCTTGCGGAGCGCGCCGGTCTCGTCGGCCCATACGATCCGCAGCATGTCGGGATTGTTTTTCAGCAGATATTCGGCGCGCAGGCGAAACAGGGCATTTTTGTCTTTTTCCCTGGACAGGTCGCGCGCCAACTGCTGAAAATTCCCGTCGCTTTCCTCCAGATGGAAATTGATGCGCTGCTCCAGCCACAACACATCGGCAATGAGCGTCAGGCGCTGTTCTTCCAGCTTACTCTGGCGCAAGACCCAGAGCAGGATGACCAAGAGGGCGAACAGCAATCCGATCGCCAGTTTGAGGGCAATCAGGTACCAGTTGGACCATTTGGACACCGCCAGCGAACGAGCGCTTCCCGATATCGGTCTGTCGTCGAACGGCATGTTACCCACCCCTGTTTCCCCGGAACCGGATTGAATCCGTTGTTCTTCCGCGGCGATACAGCGCGTTCCCGCCCCGAAAGCCCCTTCAAACCCATCTTCCCCGCCGAAGCGGCGTCACGGGGAGTCCGCGATGAAACGAACGGCAAACCCGCGATCTTCCAGCCAAGGATACCAGAACCGTTGTTGCGTCCGGCATCGCCGCCGCTTCATGGATGGATTTTACGCAAACATGACATATGACCGCAAAAGAAAAAAAAAGTCCCCGGATCCGGGGACTTCTCACCAGGGGCGGATAAAGGAGAGATGAGGAATCCGCGCGTCCTGGACGGGAATCATCCGGCGCCCATCAGCGCGAGGACGACGCCGCCGGCGACGACCGAGGCGACCTGCCCGGCGGCATTGGCGCCCATGGCGTGCATGAGCAGGAAATTATCGAAGTTTTCCTGCTGGGCGAGGCGCTGGCAAACGCGGGCGGCCATCGGGAAGGCGCTGATGCCGGCCGCGCCGATGATCGGGTTGACCTTGCCGCCGGTAATCCAGTTGAGGATCTTGGCGAAAAACACGCCGGCCGCGCAATCGATGCCGAAAGCCAGGAGACCGAGAATCAGGATGTACAGCGTCTGGGTCTGCAGGAACTTTTCGCCGCCCATCGTCGAGCCGATGGCCAGGCCGAGGAACAGGGTCACCATGTTGGCGATCTCGTTCGAGGAGGCCTTGGTCAGCCGTTCGACCGCGCCCGATTCCTTCATCAGGTTGCCGAGCATGAGCATGCCGATCAGCGGGGTGGCGAACGGCACCAGCGTGCCGACCATCACCGTGACGATGATCGGGAACATGATGCGCGTCCGGCGGCTGATCTTGCGCTGGCTGTAGGCCATGCGGATGGCCCGCTCTTCCTTGGTGGTCAGGGCGTAGATCACCGGCGGCATGATGATCGGCACCAGCGACATGTAGCTGTACGCGGCGACCGAAATGGGACCGAGCATGTCCGGCGCGAGGATGCCCGAAACGTAGATCGAGGTCGGGCCGTCGATCGCGCCGATGATGCCGATCGAGGCCGCCTGGTTCTTCGTAAACCCGAGCATCAGGGCCAGCAGCAGCGTCAGGAAGATGCCGAACTGGCCCGCCGCGCCGAGCAGCACGAACTTGGGGTTCTCCAGGAGCGGCCCGAAGTCGGTCAACGCGCCGATGCCGACGAAGATGAGCAGCGGATAAAGCTCGTTCTCGACGCCGACTTCGTACAGCACCCGGAGCATGCCGTGCTCGTCCATCAGCGGCGAGAGCGGCAGGTTGGCCAGCAGGCAGCCGGCGCCGATCGGCAGGAGCAGCAGCGGTTCGTAGTCCTTGACGATGGCCAGATAGAACAGGACGAACGAGACGCAGATCATCACCACCGATTGCCAGGTGACGCCGTTGACGCCTTTCAGCAGCAGGCCGATCGTTTCTTGATCGATCATGGCTCACTCCTCCTTGAATTTGAGAAGCGGCGTGCCATGATCCACGGACTGTCCGGCGCTCACGTAGACTTCGTCGACGGTGCCGGCGCGCACCGCGCCGATCACGTTGTGCATCTTCATGGCGTCGAGAATGGCGACCTGCTGCCCGCGCGTGACGGTGTCGCCCGGCTTGACGTTGACTTCGAGGACGACGCCCGGCATCGGAGCGGTCTGGGTGCCCTTGCCGCCACCGCCAGCCGGTTTGCGCGCCGGGGCCGAAGCGGGAGCGGCGGCCGCGGCCGCCGGAGCACTGGGCGCTGGCCGCGGCGCGGCGGCCTTGCGCGCCGGCGCGGCCACCGGAGCCGCGGCGTTGGAGGCAAGCCCCGGAGCGATGACCGCGCCGGCAAGGCTTTCGTCGCCGCTCAGGCTGACTTGGTAGGTTTCATCGCCAACGGCGACTTCAAAATTATCGCCGTCGATTTCCTGCACGTCGACGACGAATTCACGGTCACTGATATTCAAGGTATAGCGTCGCATTATTTATCTTCCTCTCGGCTGCCAGTTGTTGGTTTGCCGCGCACGGCCCGTGGCCAGCCAGCGGCTGGCGAACATCTGGCTTCCCGGCCAGACGGCGCGTACCAGCGGCGCCGCCTGGCGCCGCATGGTTTGACGATGTTTGTGGGTGGCCACGAGGATCGCCGCCACCAGGTCGGCCGGCAGGCCGTTGACCATCGGCCGCTCGGGCGCCTGCGCCGGAACGGCGTCATCGGCGGGCGCGGCGGCGCCTTCGGCCGCGGCGGCGGTTTCCTGCGCCGGCGCTGCCTTCGTTTCTTCCTCCACCGGCTCCTTGTCCAGCTTGAGGACGACCGTCAGCAGCAGCCACAGCAGGGCCAGCAGGGAAAACACCAATCCCATGCCGAGCACCGTCATCTGCAAGCCCCAGTTCAAGTTTTCCATGGATACCTCGCGTCTGTCGTAAAGGGATGTCGTTTCATTTCCGGTCGATCCTTTCTCTTTCAGACCGGCGACAGGCCGTGTTTCTTGGCGGGGTTCTGCTGCACCTTGGTGCGCAGGATTTCCAGCGCGCGCGCCAGGCGCGGACGCGATTCGCGCGGTTCGATGACTTCGTCGATCTGGCCGAGGTCGGCCGCCCGGTAGGGATTGAAGAAGTGTTCGCGGTAGTCGGCGAGGATTTCCTGTTCGCGGGCCTTGGGATCGGCCGCTTTCTTGATTTCTTCGCGGTACAGGATGTTGACCGCGCCCTCGGCGCCCATCACGGCGATCTGTCCGGTCGGCCAGGCGAAGGTGATGTCGGTGCGCATCTGCCGCGAGCTCATGGCGACGTAGGCGCCGCCCATGGCCTTGCGCGTGACGATGGAGACCTTCGGCACGGTCGCCTCGCAGTAGGCGTAGATGATCTTGGCGCCGTGCCGGATGACGCCGCCGTATTCCTGGCCGGTTCCGGGCAGGAAGCCGGGACAGTCGATGAAGGTGACGATCGGGACGTTGAAAGCGTCGCACACCCGGATGAAGCGGGCGATCTTGTCGGAAGCGTCGATATTGAGCGCGCCGGACATGTAGCAGGGCTGGTTGGCGACGATGCCGACCGAGTAGCCGTCCAGGCGCGCGAAACCGACGACGGCGTTGGCGGCGTAGTTGGGCTGGACTTCGAGGAAACTGCCGCGGTCGAAGATGGCTTCGACGGCGTCGCGGATGTCGTAGGGGGTGTTGTCGCCATCCGGGATGAGGCTGTTGAGCGCCTCGTCCATGCGTTCGATCGGATCGTCGCAAACCAGTTGCGGCGGCTCCTCGCTGTTGTTTTGCGGCAGGTAGCCGAGCAGGGCCTTGGCCAGCGCGATGCCTTCCTCTTCGCTGGCGGCGTCGAGATGGGCGACACCGCTGCGCCCGGTGTGAACTTCGGCGCCGCCGAGGTCTTCGACCGAGACTTGTTCGCCGGTCACCGCCTTGATGACTTCGGGCCCGGTGAGGAACATGTAGCCCTTGCCGGCCATGACGATGAAGTCGGTGAGCGCCGGGGAGTACACCGCGCCGCCGGCGCAGGGGCCGAGAATCAGGGAAATCTGCGGGATGACCCCGGAGGCCAGTACGTTGCGCACGAAGACTTCGCCGTAAGCGGCCAGGCTGCGCACACCCTCCTGGATGCGCGCGCCACCGGAGTCGCCCAGGCCGATCAGCGGGATGCCGGCTTCGAGCGCCTTGTCCTGGATGCGGCTGATCTTCTGCGACTGGACTTCGGAAAAGGAACCGCCCATCACGGTGAAGTCTTGCGAAAAGACCGCCACCCGGCGTCCGTTGATCTTGCCGAATCCGGTGACCACGCCGTCTCCCGGAAAGCGCTGCTTGTCCAGCCCGAACGCGCTCAGATCGTGCGTCGCCAGCGCCCCGAATTCCTGGAACGAGCCTTCGTCCAGCAGCAACCCGAGACGCTCGCGCGCCGTCAGCTTGCCCCGCTCATGCTGCTGGTCGATCCGTTTCTG
>JAISNE010000415.1 GCA_031276375.1 Accumulibacter sp. | reverse complement strand
CTGAAGCTCCGGAAGGACACGCCCGTTGGACAGTCAGGCTACTTGCCGATAAAGCCGTGGAACTCAACTTGGCGCCCTCGGTATCCCACACGAGCGTCCATCGTATTTTAAAAAAAACGAACTTAAACCTCACCGCCGCCAATACTGGAAGATTCCCCCTCAACGGTCATTGCATGAATCGATGCCACCCCGTCTGATGAAACTTTCGTCAGCGACTCGTCGATCTCCGTTAGAGGCACCAAGGGTGGCGCTTGGCCGAGGTGGAAGTAAAGAGTTGCGGGCGGCTTCGTTCTTTGTAGGCATCGCGACGACGTTCTCGTCAGCGATGCTTTTTTGCGTCCAATTTCCGATTGTTTCACGCTAAAGGTTTTCCAGCCGTGGGTCACGCCGCCATCCTCCGCCGTTTCCCCCCAGGACGGTCCATTCATCGTAAAACTAACTCCGATTGAAACCCCGCCCGTAAGAAAGGTGCGAAGGTTGGAACCCCATTCTTACGGCCGGGGTTTCGACCGTAGCCATTTGGAAGGGGATGCAAACCCCTTCCAAATGGAGTTGGGCCGACAGCCCTGGAGGGCTGTCGCTAATTTCTTGCTCACCGGCGCAAGAGGGAAATGCTTCGAAATTCCCGTCCTTTTTCACGACAATCCGGTAAGCCTTGCCAGCAAGGATGTTTCATCGAACCGTGCCGGGCTGTTATCGAAGCGAATATGATCGCACCCTTGCCATGAGCATTTATTGTCGCCGATGCCCGAAATGAAGTGTTCCCAATGATCCAGTTTCCACAGGTCTCGCGCGTTGTTTCGGCGGACGATCCGTTGTTTCAGTATTTCCGGCTGGACAAAGACTTCGAGTATCGTCGGCCGGATTCCCTTTCCCCAGCCAAATTCATTCATGCTGTTCGTCACAAAGTCGGGATCGTCGAAATAACTCAGAAAAGGAGCATCCAGAACCACGGAATTGCCCAGTCGCAGATTTTCACCGGCGATATCCAGCAGGGTTTCATATTCCAGGTCCATCACTTCGTTCTTGTAAAACTTACATTGCTCCCTCTCCGCCGGCCGGTAGCCTTTCAGTTGCAATAATAAGCCGGTGAAACGATTGGCAATGACATCCTTGTCCAGATAACAATAATGAAACCTGGAGGCGACGAACTTGCCCACGGTCGACTTGCCCGATCCCGCGGCGCCAATCAGGAAAAACACTCTTTGCGTCATCGATGCAACCCTTTCGTGATACGCCAAAAAATGACCGAAATATTGACACATCAGACTTGCGTATCAACGACCTGTTGAGCGCGACTTGCCCGCAACTCGCGTCCAAGACGGCCCAAGCCTCGTCAGGCCCGCGGCAATCCACACAGACCTGGACGGCGCTTTGTCGTTTCGGAAAATCCGACCGCCGCTTGGATTGCCACATCGCTACGCTCCTCGCAATGACGGCGCGGTCATCTCATCGTGACACGCAAGATGGATTTCTCACTGCTGGAGACAAGGGAAAAGGACCTGGGGATCGAAGCATGACTCAAACCGCCGTACCGGCATCGGCGGCGGAGGCCAGGAAGGTTTCGACCTCGGCGCGCGAGGGGCAGCCCAGGCGTCCGCCGAAGCGCGTGCATTTGAGCGAAGCGGCGGCACAGGCGAAGCGCGCCGCGTCCTCGATGCTTTTGCCTTCGACCAGCGCCAGGGCGAAAGCGCCGTGGAAGATATCGCCGGCGGCCAGCGTATCGACCACCGCGACCCGCGGCGCGCCCACGCGCCGGATGCGTCCTTTTTCGTACCAAGCGTAGCCTCCGGCGCCGCAGCTTGCTCCGACGTGGCCGCGATGCGCGGCGCCAACCTTCAGCAACGCCTGTTCGACATCGTTGCCGCCGGCGTGGATCAGCAGCCCGGCATCGGAAAAAACGGCGTAGTCGGCGAGCGGAATCAGTCGCCGCAAGGTTTCCACCGGCGCCACTTCGCCGTCGACCATGCACGGAATCCCTCTCGCCCGCGCCGCTTCGAGCGCCGCCGCCGCGCCCTCGGCCCAGCGCGTCTCGCAATGCAGGAAACTGGCGTTTTCCAGCTCGGCCAGGGGCAGCCAGACGGGGGAAGGATCGGCGTCCGGATCGTGGAAGGGCACCACCAGGCGGTCACCCCGCCGGTCTACGATGATGGCGACCTGCGAAGTCGCGGCGCCGGGAACGACATGCACCCCGGCGACGTCGAAACCTTCGTCGATCAGGCTCTGGCGCGCCATCCGGCCGAGCCAGTCGTCGCCGATGCGCGACCAGACCTGCGCGCTCCCGCCAAGCCGCGAGAACGCGAAGGCGGCGGACACGGCCATCCCGTCGACCAGTTGGCAACGCTCGCTGGGCAGTACCTTGGCCGGCAGGGGAGGGATTTCGCCGACGCGGAAAATGGTGGCCGAACAGATCGCGCCGACGGCGATCATTCGCTTCTCCTTCCCCTTGCCTGCTCCCTTCGCGTCATGTTCCATGAGATTCTTTTTCAAAGCGTTTTACGTTTGAGCGCGGCCGGCCGCCGTTTCCGTCCCGTCATTTCGGCGCACAGCAATTCCATTATATATAATCCGTAGAGAAGGAACCGAAAGGCCGCGACTCTCCTTCCCTTCTCCCCCTCCGGGGAGAAGGTGCCAAAGGCGGATGAAGGGCGGCGCTTCAGCTTGCTCAAACGTTCATTTTCACGGAACCGCCGGCCCTCTCCCGCCCTGCGGGCACCCTCTCCCACAAGCGGGGAAGGCTGAGGACAGAAGACAGCAATATTTGCGGCGCGTAGCGCCGGTCACTGACTGTCCTCTGTCCTCTGTCCTCTGTCTTCTGTCATCTGGAACCGCGGCGGTCACGGAGCGAGCAGGGCGCACAGGCGGCCGATGTCGATGTTGCCGCCGCTCAGGATCACCCCGACCCGCCGGCCCTCGAGCGCGTTTTTCATCGCGCGCGCGGCGGCGAGGCCAAGGCAGCCCGTCGGTTCGACCAGCAGTTTCATGCGTTCGGCGAAGAAGCGCATGCATTCGACGAGCTGGGCGTCCGAAGCGGTCAGGATGTCGTCGGC
>JAISNE010000354.1 GCA_031276375.1 Accumulibacter sp. | reverse complement strand
GCCGCCAGCAGATCGTCGAACAGACGGGCGAGTTCGCCGGTCATGAGCGTGAAGTCGAGATCGAAGCGTTCTTCCTCGTTTTCCGCCTGCCCGTCCGCCGATTCCTTGAGGATGTCCAGGAAAACCAGACGCTTCAGTTGCAGTTTGTCGTCCAGCATGAACGATATCTTGTCCTCCCAGGTCATTCCCAGGCGGGTCACGATTTTGCCGGCGGCGATATGTCCGGGGATTTCCTCTCCGTCCAGCGGGTGTTTGGTGTAACGCACGACGGCGTTTTCCGCCGAACGGAGTTCCAGATCCTGGTCGATCGAGAAGCCGGCGGGGGCCGTTCCTTCGGCGACCCAGCCCGTCATGGCCGAGGACGGAGACTGCATGACCTTCAGCGGCTGGAGCGAAAGTTTGCCCGTCGATTCGAGCAGGATCTCGATCAGTTCGTCGGCCTTGGCCGGGGCGGCGGCGTCGATCACCAGCCAGCCGCCCAGCGGGTCGATCCAGCAATAAGTCGTGCGTTTGCCGACAAAGGCGCGTGGCAGCAGTTCCTGGGTGATCGCTTCATGGAGGTCCCGGAGTTCCCGGCGGCCGGGGCGGCGGCCTTCATTTTTTTCGATGAGCCGCGCCCGGTCCTGGACGTGCTGTCTGACCACCGACGCCGGCAGGAGTTTTTGTTCGACGCCAAGGGCGATCAGCCATTGCCGGTTGACGGAATGCACCAGCGCGCCATCCGCGCAGGGTGGAACCCAGCCCAGGCTTGACGGAAAATTGCTGGCGCAGGGCTGGAGCGGGCGGCTGGAAAGCTGTTCTTCGATCGTTTCCACCGCCAGTCCGCCGGGATCGGGCAGACGAAATATCTGGAGATTTCTGAACCACATACCGGTACCAATTAAATGCGAAAAGTGGCAAATTATAGGGTATTCCGTTCTGGGGAGCCTACCTCGGTGGGCTTCGCGGCGTCTGGCCGGTCCGGGCGGATGGATGTAAAGCGCGTCGTCTATGGTGGTTTCATGGGCTGCCGGTTTCGGGATTCGTCGTTTTGCCCGTGAATCGCCATGCGGGGTTTTCTCTGGGAATTGTTGAATTGAGGGAGAGGCTTGTGATTCTTGGTACTCAGTTGGATGAGATGCAACCCATCGATATGCGTCGCAGGATTCGAGAACTCATGTCCATTCCGGAGCGCGATCGTACCGATGCGGAATGGGATGAGTTGAACGAACTCGAAATCCGGACCGCTCCGGGCAACCGCGATTACGACCGGACGCAGGAGCGTCAGGCCGACCGGCGGCAGGGGAGCGTGATCGGGCCGGGAAGACGGCCCGAGCGGAACGGCAAGCCGCAGGGCAACAAAAACGTCAATCTCCTCCGGCCCAAACTCGATGCCCCGCCGGAAGGACGCCTGCTCAAGCGGCAGCACCGGCGTCCCAAGCGGCCGGGGGAAGGTCAGCCAAGCCTCGTCGCCGGAGGGCCGAATGGCGCGCCGCCCGCTCCGATCATCGTGGAGATACCCGCCAGCGGCGAAAAATCGGAGGGTTGATCCTGGCGTCCGCCGCCGCTCATCGTTGCGGTGAGCGGTCGGGCGCGGCCGCCGCGCCGGCCAGCCAGAGGCAGTTGCCCTTGCTTTCGCGCTCGATCGAGGCCAGCAGGCGCTGGTGCTCGGCCAGTTCCTGTTCGGTCGCCCTGAGCACCACGCGCGCGCGCGGGACTTCGAGCGTTTCCCAGGAACGGGTGTCGTCCTGATCGATGTCCATGATCAGGCTTTCCTGGCCCCGCGTCATGGCCACGTAAACTTCGGCCAGGATTTCCGCGTCGAGCAGCGCGCCGTGCAATGTGCGCTTGGAGTTGTCGATTCCGTAGCGCGCGCAGAGCGCGTCGAGCGTGTTGTTCTTGCCGGGGTGCAGTTCTCTCGCCAGGCGCAGCGAGTCAAGCACCGCGGGACAGACGGTTTCGATCGGCGCCATGTCCAGCAAGGCCAATTCGGCGTTCAGGAAGCCGATATCGAACGGGGCATTGTGGATGACCAGCTCCGCCCCGCGAACGAAATCGAGAAACTCTTCCGCGACATCCGCGAAACGCGGCTTGTCCTGGAGAAATTCAAGGTTGATGCCGTGAATATCGAGGGCGCCGGCATCGATGTCGCGGTCGGGATTCAGGTAGCGGTGGAAATGGCGGTTGGTCAGTTGGCGGTTGCGCATTTCGACGCAGCCGATTTCAATGACGCGGTGCCCCAGCTTGTGTTCCAGCCCCGTCGTTTCGGTATCGAGAAAGATCTGACGCAAATTTCGCTCCCGTTGAATTTCAGTCCGCTCCCGGATTCACCTCGCGCCCGGAATGCGCGGGCAATTCGTCGATGCCCCGGTTGGCCAGCCTGTCCGCGCGCTCGTTGCCGGGATGTCCGGCGTGTCCCTTGACCCAGATCCAGGCGATCTCGTGCTGGCGGCAGAGGACGTCCAGGCGCTGCCACAGATCGGCGTTCTTGACCGTTTTTTTATCCGAGGTGCGCCAGCCGTTTTTCTTCCAGTTATGGATCCATTGACTGATTCCTTTCTGCACGTATTGGGAATCGGTGTGAATCCGCACGGCGGCGGGGCGCTTCAGCGCTTCCAGCGCGCGAATGACGGCAGTGAGTTCCATCCGGTTGTTGGTGGTGTCCGCCTCGCCGCCCCAGAGTTCCTTCTCCGCCGTTCCCGCCCGGAGCAGCGCGCCCCAGCCGCCCGGCCCCGGATTTCCCCGGCAGGCGCCGTCGGTGAAAACTAAAACTGTGACCGGCGAATCAGCGGCCATGTCTTTGGCTCCCTTTGTGTATCAGCGGCTGGAGTGTCTTCGCTCCGGATTTCGCCGCGTTCCAGGCGGGCAAGATCAAGCGCATTCCCCGCACGCGCTTGATGGCGCGCAGGAGGTAGACGCCGCCGGCGAAACTCCACCAGCGGTCTCCCGCCGCTTCCATGAAACGCCATCGCTTGAGCCACCGCGCCTGCTGGCAGGGCGGCGCGTAACAGCCGAAATTTCCACGGTTGACCTCGAAGCCCAGAAGCTGTAGCCAGTCCTTGAGACGCGGGACGGACAGGTAGTTGCCATTGAACGGAAATACGCGCGGACAATGCGGCAGCTTCCTGCGCAGTCCCCACAGCGAGATCGGGTTGAATCCGGTGATGACCAGCTGCCCGTCGGGGATGAGGATGCGTTCGACTTCCCGAAGTATCTGGTGCGGATCGTCGTGAAACTCCAGCACGTGAGGCATGACCACCAGATCGATGCTGTTGGCGGCAAACGGCAGATCCCGAAGATCGCACAGAACGTCCACGGCGCCCGACTCTCCGGCGATCTGGCGCAGGGGAATGCGGTTGCGGGCGAGCAGTTGCAGGCGGGGCAGGCCGAGCTGCAAGGCGTGATAGCCAAACAGGTCGTCGACCACGGTATCGATTTTTTCCTGTTCCCAGGCCATGACCTGGCCGCCTTGCGGCGTGTCAAGCCAGTCCTCGATCCCGTGTATTGACATTTCCCGTTTTTCTTCCAAAAATCATCCCATGCTCGACGTGACCCGAATTCCAGCGCTCAAGGATAACTACATCTGGCTGTTGCGCAAGGACGCCGCGGCCGCCGTGGTCGATCCCGGAGACGCGGCGCCTGTTCTCGATGTCCTGCGGCGGGAAGGGCTGACGCTGTCCTCGCTGCTGATTACCCATCACCACCTGGACCATCGAGGCGGCGTCGGCGATCTGCTGGCGCATTCGCCGTCCGCGAAAGTGTTCGGCCCGGCGCGGGAGTCTATCACAGGCGTGACTTGCCCCCTGCGCGGCGGAGAATGCGTCCGTCTCGCGCCGCTCGGCCTCGACCTGCAAGTCATCGCCGTTCCCGGCCATACCCAGGGGCATCTGGCGTACTACGGCGAAGGATGCCTGTTCTGCGGGGATACGCTGTTCGGGGGCGGCTGCGGGCGTCTCTTCGAGGGAACGCCGCGGACGATGTTCGAATCCCTGGCGCGGCTGGCCGCGCTCCCCGACGATACGCGGGTCTATTGCGCGCACGAGTATACCGAGGCCAACCTGCGTTTCGCGCTCGCCGTCGAACCGGGGAACCGCGCCTTGCGCCGCCG
>JAISNE010000349.1 GCA_031276375.1 Accumulibacter sp. | reverse complement strand
GCGGCCACCGCGAAGGCGACCAGCACCGAGCCGCCGGAAATGACGATGACCATGTCCACCAGCGCGTTGACCAGCAGCGCGCCGCCGAGTCCGAGCAGCAGGCCGATCAGGCAGCCGGTGATCGAAATCATGATCGCTTCGAGCAGGAACTGCGCGAGGATGTCCTTTTGCCGCGCGCCGATGGCCATGCGGATGCCGATCTCGCGCGTGCGCTCGGTGACCGAGACGAGCATGATGTTCATGATGCCGATGCCGCCGACGAGCAGCGATACCGAGGCGATGGCGCCGAGCAGCAGCGACATCACGCGCGTCGTTTCGGCGGCGGTGTCGGCGGCGGCGGCGAGGTTGCGGATATAGAAATCGTCATCCTGCTCCTCGCGCAGGCGGTGGCGCTGGCGAAGCAGGGCGGTGATCGATTTTTCGACCAGCGGCATGGCTTCCGGCGAGGCCGCCTTGACCATGATCTGGCGCACCGAACCGGCGAACGGCACGCCGAAGACCTTGCGTTGGGCGGTGGTCAGCGGAATGATGAGGGTATCGTCCTGGTCGCGCCCGTCGAGGTTCTGGCCCTTGGGCGCCAGCGTGCCGATGACCTCGAACGGCGTGTTGCGCACGCGGATGGTCTTGCCGAGCGGATCCTCGCCCGGATCGAACAGGTTCTCGACGACCGTCTTGCCGAGCAGCGCCACACGCGTGGCCGAGCGCACGTCTTCGTCGTCGAAGTTGAAGCCGCTGGTCAGCGCCCAGGAACGCGCGTCGAGATAGGAGGGCGTGGTGCCGACCACCGTCGCGTTCCAGTTCCTGGCGCCGAACACCAGTTGCTGTCCTCCCTGGTGCACCGGCGCCACGGTGACCACGTCGTCGAGTTCGGCGATGGCGTTGGCGTCGGCGATGCGCAGGGTGAATCCGAAGCCGCCGCCGGTGCGCACCCCCGCGGCCTGCGTCCAGCCGGCGAGGATCATGTACAGATTGCTGCCCATGGTGCTGATGGTTTGCGCCACGGCGTACTGCGCGCCTTGCCCGATGGCCATCATCAGCACCACCGAACCCACGCCGATGACCATGCCGAGCATGGTCAGCGCCGTGCGCATGCGGTTCGAGCCCATGGCATGCCAGGCTTCGCCGAACATGGGTTTCAGCATGGCCCGGCCTCCCTTGCCGGCGTCGGCGCGTCGTGTACGATCAGGCCGTCGAGAAAGCGCACCTGCCGCCGGGCGTGATCGGCGATGTCGGGCTCGTGGGTGACCAGCACGATGGTGATGCCTTCGTCGTTCAGTTCCCGGAACAGCGCCATGATTTCCTCGCTGGTATGGCTGTCCAGATTGCCGGTCGGTTCATCGGCGAGAATCAGGCTCGGCGAGTTGATCAACGCGCGTGCGATGGCCACGCGCTGCTGCTGGCCGCCCGAAATCCGCGCCGGCAGCGATAGCGCGTACGGCTCCAGGCCGACCCTGGCCAGCATCTCGCGCGCCCGCGCGCGGCGCGGCTCGCGCTCGATCCGCGCGTAAACCAGCGGCAGCGCGACGTTGTCTTCGAGCGACATGCGCGGCAGCAGGTTGAAGCCCTGGAAGACGAAGCCGATGGTCCGGTTGCGCAGGATCGCCAGTTCGTCGCCCGGCAGATGCGCGACGTTGCGCCCGACCAGGAAATAATCGCCCAGGGTCGGCGTGTCGAGGCAGCCGAGCAGATTCATGAAGGTCGATTTGCCCGAGCCGGACGGCCCCATGATCGCCACGTATTCGCCGTGCCGGATGTTCAGGTCGACGCCCTTCAGCGCCGGGAAGGGACCGGCGGCGGTGACGTAGGTCTTGCCGAGACCGCGAACGCGGATGACTTCGCCGGACGCGCCGCGGCCAGCGTCCGCGGCGGGAGCGGGGATGGAAGCAGGGATGGGGCGCGGCGCGGCCATCAGAACAGCCTGACGCCGATGCTGCTCGGCTTGACCGCCGCGGTCGGCGCCTCGCTGACGACGATGATGTCACCCTCCTTCAGATCGCCGCTGACGATTTCCGTATTGCGATTGTCGGTGATGCCGAGTTCGACCGAGACCGGCCGGATCGCCTGGCCATCGACGACATGGACCCGGCCGCTGGTGATACTGCGTGGCTCCCGGCTCCGGCCTTCGCCGCCATTGCGCGGCTCCCCGCGGCTTCTGCCCTCGCCGCCGGCGCGCGGCCTCCCGCGGCCCTCGCCGCCGGCGCGCGCCATCGGACCGCCCGGTCTGGCCGGGGCGGCGGCCCCGGCGGCCGGCTCTTCTCCCTCGGCGGGCTTGAAGCGCAGCGCCGCGTTGGGCACCAGCAGGACATTGCGGCGCTGCGCCACGACGATGTTGACATACGCGGTCATGCCCGGCAGCAGGATGTGTTCGGGGTTGACCAGCGAAACGCGCACGTTGTAGGTGACCACGTTCTGGGTCGTGGTCGGGTTCATGCGGATCTGCTGCACTTCGCCGGTGAACTGGCGCTCGGGAAAGGCATCGACGGTGAAACGCACTCTCTGGCCTTCCCGGATTCTGCCGATGTCGGCCTCGGCGAACGAGGAATCGATGCGCATCTCGGACAAATCCTGGGCGATCTTGATCAGCGTCGGCGTCTGCAAGGACGCGGCGACGGTCTGCCCGAGATCGACCACGCGGTCGACGACGATGCCGGACACCGGCGAACGGATCACCGTGTAGCCCAGATTGACCTGGTCCTTGTCGGCCGCCGCCCTGGCCTGCGCCAGTTGCGCCTCGGCCGAGCGGCGCGCCTGGACGGCCTGGTCGAGTTCCTGGCGCGAAACGTACTCCTGCTCGAACAGCGCCTTCATGCGCGCTTCGTTGGCGCGTGCCAGATCGAGCGTCGCCGCGATGTTGCCAACACTGGCCGCCGACTGGCGGGCCTGCGCGGCGAACAGCGACTGGTCGAGTTCGAGCAGCGGCTGGCCTTTTTCCACCTTGTCGTTGAAATCGACGTAGAGCCGGGTCACCGTGCCGGAGACCTGGGTGCCGACGCTGACCAGCACCACCGGATTGAGCGTCCCGTTGGCCGAAACGGTCTGCATGACATCGCCGCGCCCGGCGGCCTGCAAACGGTAGCGATTTTCGGGCGCCTGCGCCTCGCGCTGGCGCCAGTGGAAATAAGCGCCCCCGCCCAGGGCAAGCGCGAGCGCGAATACGGCGAGGAGAAAGTTTCTCAGCAAGGGTTTCATGGGATCGGGAATCCGGCGGCGGGGACAGTTGGCGGGCGCCGCGGCAACGGACGAAACGAAGGGGGTTTTCGGCGTGGGTTCATTGATTCCGGGCAGGGGAAAATTTTTCGCTAGTATAGCGGCCTTCATTCCCGGTACAGCCCGGCGCGCCGCGGCGCGTGTCAACAAATTGTTAAAATCATTAACAAATATTTCGGCGGCCCGTCTTCGCGGCGCGTGTCGGGGCGGATTGGAATGAATCGTTCAGGGGAGCGGCTCGGGGCGCTTGTTCAAGTCCGCATTGGAAACGAGGCGCGAAGACGAGCCGGAGACAGTGCTGTGGCACGGCAAGGCTTTCGTCCCGGAAGTAGCGGTTTCAATGTGGATTGGAATCAAGCTTTCAAACGCGGGAAACCGGGTGATTAAAAAGTGGAGAAAATGCCGTCATTGCGAGGCGCGCGGCGACGAAGCAATCCAGACGGTCGCATGGATTGCCACGGCGCTGCGCGCTTCGCAATGACGAGTGGGGGAATCGAACCGCGCGTTCAGAGAACCGAAGACCGAAGACAGTCAGTTACCGGCGCTTCGCGCCGCAAATATTACTGTCCTCTGTCTTCTGTCCTCTGTCCTCCGAAAACACCGGCAGCCATTCGGCGAGCCGCGCGAGGTCCATGTGCCGCTCGACGGCGTCGGCCAGGCGGTCGAGGTCGCGCTCGCGGCGCTCGTTCGGGTCGAAACGCGCGGAAGGCGCGCGCCCCGCCCAGGCCAGCAACGCGTCGAGCGCCTCCGGCTGGTCGAAAAGACCGTGACAGTAGGTGGCGAGGATTTGGCCGTCTTCCGAAACCGCGCCTTCCGGCTGGCCGCCGAGACAGGCGGCGGGGCGTTCCAGCGCCGGGCCGCGCGTCACGCCCATGTGGATGCGGTAGCCGGCGACGGCCGGCGCGCCGGGCAGCGTCAGCGTGCCGCGCACGTTTTCCAGCGTTTTCTCCGTATCCAGCGTCGTTTCGTAGTCGAGCAGCCCGAGGCCGGGCGCGCTGCCCGGCGGGCCTTCGAGTCCGAGCGGGTCGTTGAGCCGCGCGCCGAGCATTTGCAGGCCGCCGCAAATGCCGATGAGCTTGCCGCCGTAGCGCAGATGCCGGCGGATCGCCGCTTCCCAGCCCATCTCGCGCAGCCAGTCGAGATCGGCCTGCACCGCCTTGGAACCGGGCAGCACGATGAGATCGCACGGCGGCGCGGGTTCGCGCGGGCCGACGAAGCGAAAGTCGACTTCCGGATGAAAGCGCAGCGGGTCGAGATCGTTGTGGTTCGAAATACGCGGGTAAGCCGGGGCGATGACGCGAAGCCCGGCGTTCGTCCCGGCGTTCCTCTCCTTCGGCAGCGCGTCCTCGGCGTCGAGATACAGGCCGTGCAGGTAGGGCAGCACGCCGAGCACGGGTTTGCCCGTGCGCTCTTCCAGCCAGGCGAGACCGGATTCGAGCAAGGCCATGTCGCCGCGGAAGCGGTTGATGACGAAGCCCTTGACGCGCGCCTGTTCCTCCGGCGAGAGGAGTTCGAGCGTGCCGACCAGGTGCGCGAAAACGCCGCCGCGGTCGATGTCGGCGATGAGGATCACCGGGCAGTCGACGGCTTCGGCGAAGCCCATGTTGGCGATGTCGCGGTCGCGCAGATTGATCTCCGCCGGGCTGCCGGCGCCTTCGACGACGATGCAGTCGTAGGCGGCGCGCAAACGTTCCCACGATTCCAGAACGGCCTTCATCGCGCGCGGCTTGTAGTCGTGGTAATCGCGGGCGTCGAGGTCGGCGCGCGCCCGGCCGTGGATGATTACCTGCGCGCGTTTGTCGGTCGATGGCTTCAGGAGGATCGGGTTGAAGTCGGTGTGCGCCGGCACGCGCGCGGCCAGCGCCTGTAGGGCCTGGGCGCGGCCGATTTCGCCGCCGTCGACGGTGACCGCCGAATTGAGCGCCATGTTCTGCGGTTTGAACGGCGCGACACGCGCGCCGCGCCGTGCGAGCAGGCGGCAAAACGCCGTGGCGAGCGCCGATTTCCCCGCGTCGGAGGTGCATCCCTGCACCATCAGGCAGGGAGTTTTGCGGTGTGTATTCATGTTTTTTTGCGCCAGGCTTGGAGACGGGGAAAGTGCCGCGCGGGCCAAGCGGATATCATACTCGCGCCGCGACGGCGCGGAACGACGCCGGCGCATCGAGAGCGGAATCAACCGGCCCCGGAACCCCGGATCCCGGTGGCGAAGGGGCGCGTCATGGACTTGACCACGCGGGATCCTGGCGCGCTTTCCGGCCGGCGATCATCCCGGCGGCTCTTTTCGCAAACGGCCAAGGCAGGCGATGAGTTCCGCCAGGGCGTAGATCGCCATCACCAGCGACGAGACGACCATGCTT
>JAISNE010000259.1 GCA_031276375.1 Accumulibacter sp. | reverse complement strand
TATTTCCTCTACTCGATGGAGTCGGTCGAAATGGGGCGGGACGGCCTGCCAAGCGTTTTCCGGGCGAACGAGGGCAAGGTCCGCCTGCCCGCCGCGGAGTTGAGCGCGTTCCAGTTGCTGGTTCCGGACACTTCGGATCTGGAGATGAAGCTGGACTACATGCGCCGCGCCCAACTCAGCCGCAACGGGCAATTTGGCGCCGGCAACAATATTTCGCTGATTTCGAACGCCGGGGTGAAGGGCATTTCGACGGTCGATACCGAGGTGGCCAAACAGCTCGTCTTGCGTGACGGTCCTTACGCGCAGAGGAAAATGGTCCTGCTGACGCCGGAGTTTTCCACCTTGTCGGTGGCCGACCAGCGGCGCAGGCCGCGCACCCGGATCAACGTGCCGGTGACCGTGTTTCTTCCGGCGGAGAACTACACCGGACAGTGCGCCATCGTCGATATTTCCGATGCCGAAATACGCATCCGGCTCGACGAGCACGGCCCCGCGCCGATCATCCAGGAAGGCGACGCGGTAATCATCGATATCCTTCTGGGCGGAGCGGAGCGGCGCTATTCGGTCAATGGGGCGGTCCTCCGGCACACCGCCGGGACCTGTGTCATCGCGCTCAACGGCCAGTTTCAGGACAGGCGGCTGCTGCCTTTTTCTCCGCTGGACCTGCTCGAACTGAAGGCGGGTCTGCTCAACTACGGTAGATAGGCGGCAATCAGGCGGGCGGCTTCCTCCGCGCCCCCAGGGTCTGGCGCGGGCGGTCCGGGCTGGCGCCACAGCCGTTCGAGGTCCTCGCCCAGTTCGCCGCGCAGCAGCGCCGTGAGAGATGTTTCCCGGCAGCGGGCGTTTTTCTCCAGCCACGCGATCAGGCAGTCCTGTTCGGGCCAGTCGTCGCGCCGGACGTAGAGCACCGGCGTTCCGTTGCAGGCGGCCTCGGTAAACGTGCCGTAGCCCGGCTTGGTAATTACGGCGTCGACGGAGCGCAACAGGTCGGTGAAGTTCATGCGCGGCGTTTCCAGCGCCGCCATGTCGCCGCGCGCGATTCCCCAGCTTTCCGGCGCCAGATAGCGCACGTCCGGCGTGACCGGCCAACCGTCGGCGCGCAAATCCTTGTCGAACCCGCCGAAGGCGATCAGCACGATGCGCTCGCCCGCCCGCGCGCCGATCCGCTCGCGCAATTCCGCGCGGCGATCGCGGCCCCGCGCGGCCACCGGGGCCACGGCGCGCGCGCGCGGCAGGCCGGGCATCGGCATGGCCGGCGTCAGCCGGATGAAACACGCGGCGTCGCGGTAGGCCACCAGGATTTGTTCGTGGATCGGCCCGGCCCACGCCTCGCGGCCGAAAACGTGGGCAAAGAGATCGGCCCAGTTGAGCGAACACATCGACAGCGCGGGAATCCCGGCCCGCGCCGCGCCGGCCAGCGGCAGGTAGGCCACGTCGGTGAGCGTCATATCCGGCTTCAGGTCGCGCAGGAAGGCCGCCTCGGCGGCGACCCGGTCTTGCCATCCGGCATGCCAGGCGCGATAGGCTTCGCCGGTGGCGAGGCGGTCGATGCGCATGGCGTCGACCATGATGAAGCCGAAATCGCCGCGTCCGGGAAGATGCTCGAACGGCGCATCGATCCGCGAGCGCATCTTTTCCGGCGGCAAGCCGGAGCGGATGGTCAGCCGCAACGCCGGGAGCAGGCGCGCCAGCGCGTTGAGAACCGGCGCCGCCTGCGCCAGATGGCCGAAGCCGTGCGAGGAAATATCGACGAACAAGTGTCTGGTCATGGGTTTCGCTGAAAACAAGGAAGCTTGAACCTAGAGCAGTTTAACTTTGAAAATGTCCTGTCGATCAACCTCTACTGGGGCACAGAGGTAGTTTTATGCATAATATCATTGTTGAAATGCTCTAGTAATCAGTCACATTGAAACACGAGGATATAAGCGAGCAAGCTTTCTGCGGGCCTCTTGGGTGGAGAATCGCTATTTGACGGGAGCAGGCTTGGCATTACGTTCGCGGACATTGGCGTCAATTTCTCGGCGCAGGGACGCTTCGTCGGCGAGACGCTGCGACAGGCACATGTTGGACAGAACCGCCAATTCGATTTCGGCGATATTGAGCCAACGGCCTTGCTTGGGCGTGTAATGGAACTCCAGCTTGCGCGCGATGGCACGGGCCTCCTCTGGCGGGAACGCCTCATAAAGCGAGGCCGGTTTGTGCGTGTTCAGGTTATCGAGAACAACACGAATGACCACGGCTTCGGGATAGCACTGGACGATATGCCGCATGCAGTGGGCAAACTCAATTCTGGTTCGGCGTTTCATGACCAACACCTCCCGCCAGCCCCGCTTGGGGTCACAGATCATCATCAAGTCCCGGACACCATTGCGCTGGTACTCGGTATCCTGCCTGACGGGTGTGCCGGGTTGCGGCGGGATGGCTTGACGAACCTCGCCAATCAGTTGCTTCGGGCTTTCGTCGAAACAGACCACCGGGCGCGCCGAATCGTAGGGCGCTTCATACAGGTCAAGGACGTCTTCCATCGGTGCGACAAAGTCCGCGCCGACTTCAGGGAGACACCACTCCCGCACTTGCCAGGGTTTCAATGTGTTTTTTTAAAAAGCCGACGAACCGTTTCATGACTGAACGATTCGGCATAGCCCAAC
>JAISNE010000235.1 GCA_031276375.1 Accumulibacter sp. | reverse complement strand
GCCTGGCTGAACGTGGCGGACGACTCCTCGATGGCGTCGAGCCGCCAGCCGTCGGCCGTGTCGCCGACACGCAGCAGACGCGCCAGGGCGAGCGAATCCGTCCGGCCCGGCAGGATCGACAGAAAGCGCTCGTCGGCCCGCCGCTCGATGCCGATCACCCGGAACGACGGTTCGGCGAGCTTCGCGCGGGGCGCGGGCGGGGGCGCGGCCGGATTCGCGGGCAGGGACGCGGCCGGATTCACGACCGGGGGCACGGACGGATTCACGACCGGATTCACGGACGGATTCACGACCGGATTCACGACCGGATTCACGGTTGGGGACGCGGCCGGATTCGCGCCTGGCCGCGCCAATCCTTCTTCCAGCCGGGCCAGACGCTCGCGCAGCGGCTGGATCTCGTCGCTCGTCGCGCGTTCGCCCATCGCCTGTTCGATGGCCGAGAGGCGCCGTTCGACGAGCTCGCGTTCGGTCTCGAAGCGCGTGAGCGGCACGGTGTCGGGAAGGTTCCGAGAAAATCCGCCGTCCCCGGCGAGTTCGTCGACGCGCGCGGCGAGCGCCTGGAGCCGGGCCTCACGCGCCGCCGCGGGATCGGCCTCGGCCAGACGCCCGAGTTCGACGCGGTTGCAGACGGCGAGCGCACCGACGAGCAGCAGGCCGGCGAGCGCCGCGAGACTCTTCCAGGACAGGCGCTCGTGTTCGTCGCAGCGCGAAAGCAGCGGATTCATGGCCGCGTCCTCCCGTCGTCGCGCCTTGCCCGCGGCGTCCCGGAAAGTTCGGACGCGCGGCGCGTAAAACACACCTGGCGGGAAAAGTCGTCGACCGCCAGCACCCAGGCCGGGCCGGCGAGCGTTTCGAGCGCCTCGCGCAAGGTCAGCGGCCCCAGGCGCCGATGCGCGGCGGGCAGCGGCAGGGCGCGGAGCGCCTCGTCCGCGTTCTCGCACAGGCGATACCCCGATTGCCGCAGCAGGTGGCGCAAGGCGTCCTCGACCGTGGCTTCCAGGGTGGGCGGAATCGAGACTTCGACGATCTGGCGCAAAAGATCGCGCGCGCCCGCTTCCGGCGCCATCTCGACCAGGGTGTAGCGCCCCTGGCGGGTGACGGGCACGCTCGCCGAGTCCGCGGACGCGCCCGCGCAGGACGTTTCCGCCAGGGGCAGCGCGGACTCCGGCAGGGGCTCGATCGCGCAGGCGCTCGCCAGCAGGGCGGCGATCCACGGGAAATATCGCAAGGGATGAAGGACGGTCATGGTTCGGTTCTCCAAAAAAAGAGGAGAGAGAGGAAAAAGAGAAGAGAAGAGAAGAGAGCCGCCACCTTCGCCGGATATGCGCCCGCTGTCAGCAAGGAATCCGCACCGCGCCCGCTCCCGTTTTTTAACCCGCGCGCGAGACGGGCAAAAAAAACCGGCCACCCGAAGGTCGCCGGCGAAAGAAAGAACAAGAGAACGAAAGAAAAAAACGAGAGAACAAACCCGGCTCACGCCTCGATGAGCTGCCTGGCGAGGGCGACCTCGACCGAATCGCCGTCCTGGTTCAGGACATCGAGACCGGAATCGGGCGCGTCGCCCGAGGTCGATTGCGAGACCATGATCTTCCTGGCCATCAGTTCCAGGCAGCTCATCTGCGTGCTGCCGGCGTAGCCCAGGTAGATCACCCTGACCGGCTGCTTCTGACCGATCCGCCAGGAACGGCGGGACGCCTGCTGGAGCGTGTAGACGTTGTACCCCGACTGCATGAAGACGATCGTCGGGAACTCCAGGAGATCGAGCCCCGTCTTGACCAATTCCGGGTTGGTGATGAGCACATCGATGCCGCGATCGAGCTGCTCGGCGATCCAGTCCTCGCGGCGGGAAGTATCCACGCTCGCGCGCAGCACCGCCACCTTGAAGCCTTCCTGTTCGAGCAGCGCCTTGAGGCGCGAGGTGGTGTCGCGCGTGCCGGTGTAGATGGAATAGACCAGCGTCTTGCGACCTGCCGCCTTCTCCGCCTGGCAGATGTCGATCAATTCGCGTTCCTTCGGCATGATTTCCAGCTCGTGGAACTGTGACGGCGTGAACGCCAGCACTTGGCGCGTGCGCGGATGCGTGACCGTCTCCGCCCGAAAACAGCAGTCCGGCCAGGCGAGCAGCGCGTTGAGCACGACGCCCAGGAGCGTCTTGTCACGCTTCGCCAGAGCATCCTTGAGCGCGATCGTCAGTTCGCTCTGAAGAGTACGGTAGGTTTCACCCTGATCCCCGGTCATGTCGACCTTGCGGAAATCCTCGTCGTAGGGCGGCAGCACATTGCCGCCGATGTCGCGCAGCTTGAGAAAGACCGAGAACGGCAATACGCAGCGCAGGATGCCCTTGGGGCCGAAGCCCGGCGCCTTGACGGTGCGCACGGAGAACTTGCTGCCTTTCGCCGTCTTGTACGACCGTTCCTCGCTCCGGTTCTCGGTGTAGATGTCCTTTAATACGCCATGATCGCGCATGAAAGCCATGATCGCCGAACCCATGCCGCCCTTCACGGGGCGATACCCGTCTTCGATCATGCGTCCCGGAAACAAACGGAACAATAGCGAAAATAGATCGTCGGCATAGCCGCCCATCAGTGTTCCGGTGAGCAGCAGAACCTTGCGCGCGCGCGCAGCGAGAACGCCCATTGCCTGTCCCTGCGCGGAACCCGGCCCCTTGTACTCATGGCCCTCGTCGATGACCAGCAGGTCGAAATAGCCCTTGGGAAGATAGCGTTTGATGTACTCCGAGGCTTGATAACCGCCCTCGCCGAAGCCGAACTCCATGTTCGCCATGGCGCGCTCCATCCGGTACGCTTGGCGGTCGGAAAAAACCAGTTCGCCGTCGCCGTCCATGAGATTGATGAACTCGTGGATATTGTCCGCCAGCATCGAAGCCAGGAAGGACTCGCCAAACTTGTTCACCAGTTTCCGGGCGGTGACTTCGCCGATCGTCGGAATCCGTTTCAGGGATTTCAAGATGACCGAGGATTGCTCGCTGGCGGAAAGACCGCGCGGACGCATCAGCGTCCACAGGGCATTGCCGCACGATGGGCACTTGTGCCGGTGTTCCTCGGCTTCGAGGGCGGCGACCGGGATCGGATTGCCATCCGTGTCGTAGAGGATTGCCCCGCAATGCGGGCAAACACCGACGGTTTCCCCCTTCCCCTTGCGGAGCCGGGCGAAGGCCGGACGCCAATGAAAACCCATGCGCATCCTGACCCGGCCCAGGATGAAGAACTCCGGGCCGTTCGTGGCGGCCATGCCCAGCTGCGCGCGCAGTTTGAGGAGTTTCGCCAGCGTGTCGGGGCCGTTCAGCACCCAGACTTTCGCGCTAGGTATGGTTTCGAGGATTTCGCGCCGCCACTTGTAAACGAGGTGCGGCGGCGACAAGACCAGGGTGCGGCGGTAGCCTTCGGCGTACAGCGCGGCCGATGTGGCGATGGCCATGATGGTCTTGCCGGTGCCCATCTCCGCGTTGATGATCGCCGCGCGCTCGCCCTGATCGATGAGGAGTTCGGTCACGGCATGGACGACATCCGCCTGTGCCGGAAAGAGCTTGCGACGCAGACCCGCCAGCACGGCCTGCCGGTGCGCCCTGGGCGCTCCGGCATAGACCGGCGGATTGGCGGTGTTGAGAGAACCGAGCAGTTCGTCGCCGAATTCGGCGATGAAATCGGTGAGCGCGATGAAACGCGGATCGGT
Source organism: Accumulibacter sp. (assembly GCA_031276375.1). Classification (GTDB taxonomy): domain Bacteria; phylum Pseudomonadota; class Gammaproteobacteria; order Burkholderiales; family Rhodocyclaceae; genus Propionivibrio. Next base: position 599 of record JAISNE010000235.1, on the reverse strand, counting down.
TTCGGAAACGGCTTCGTCTTCGCCGGAAACGGCTTCGTCTTCGCCGGAAATGGTTTCGTCTTCGTTGGAAATGGCTTCGTCTTCGCCGGAAACGGCTTCGGCTTCGCCAGGGATGATGGTGTCGGTGATAACTTCGTTCATGGTCTGCTCCTGAAAAAAACGGGGCGCGACCCTTCCCTCGTGGGACGGTTCAATGCCCCGGAGTGGGAAGAAAAAAAGAAAGAGAGAAAAAAGAAAAAAAGAAAGAAAAAAATGCTTGAAACAAAAACACCGCGAATCAATACTCGTCCGGCAAGAGCAGCGTGGTGACGCTGCGATCCCATTCGGTGATGATCCAGAGTGTCAGTTTGGGGCTGACCTGGTAGGACGAGAACAGGCGAGCCTCGCCGGACTTCAAGGCGGCGTTGTTCTGCCGTTTGTCGCTATCGGAAAGATCGCCCCAGTCGCCGCTGAAGTGTCGGCACAGGTACGGCGCCGGATTGAGCCGACCCTGCTGGACCAGATTCTCGACGCCGCAGGTCATGAGCACCAGACCGGACGAAAAGCGAGGTTGTGCAACAGAAGCAACAATTGTCATGATAAATCTCCTTGATAAATGA
>JAISNE010000226.1 GCA_031276375.1 Accumulibacter sp. | reverse complement strand
AAAAAACGAGCGATTGGCCGCGGTTTCCAGCTTCGCTCGCGCCGCTCATCGCCGCGCGCCGGAAATCCGCGACAGCGCCCAGGCGACGTGTTCGCGCACGAGCCGCGACGGGTGGCCGCCGCGGGCCAGCAGTGCGATCTCGATTTCCGGTGTTGGCGCGGCGTTGCCCAGGGCGACGGCGATGTTTCTCAGCCATCGCTCATGGCCGATGCGGCGAATCGGGCTGCCGGCGAGGCGCTGTTCGAATTCCCGCGCGTCCCAGGCGAACAGATCGACGAGTTTGGCTTCATCCAGGCCGCCGCGCGCCGCGAAGTCGGAGTCGCCGATCCGGGCAAAGCGGTTCCACGGGCAACGGAGCTGGCAGTCGTCGCAGCCATAAACGCGGTTGCCGATCAGGGGACGCAGCGGCAGGGGAATCGCGCCGCGCAGTTCGATGGTCAGGTAGGAGACGCATAGGTTCGCGTCGACTTCGTGGGGGGCGACGATGGCGCCGGTCGGACAGGCTTCGATGCAGCGGGAGCAAGTGCCGCAATGCGCATGGCCGGCCGTGTCGGCGGGCAAGTCCAGCGTGGTGTAGATTTCTCCGAGAAAATGCCAGGAACCTTCGCGCGACAGGGTGAGCGTGTGCTTACCTCGCCAGGCGATGCCGGCCCGCACGGCGAACTCGGCTTCCATGACCGGCGCCGAATCGGAAAACACCCGCTGGACGAAGGCGAGGCCGGGCTGCTTTTCGGCCAGTTCGCTTTCGATGCGTTTGCCCAGCCGCGCGAGCCGTTGGCGGACCTTCCGGTGATAGTCGCGGCCAAGCGCGTAGCGCGAGATATAGGCCATTTCGCCATTGGCGAGCACTTGCTCGCTCCGCGCCGCCCGCGGCCAGTAGGGCAGGCGCGCCGAAATGACCGATCTCGCGCCGGGCAGGAGCGCGGCGGGCGCGGCGCGCAGTTGGCGGTGTTTGGCCATATAATCCATTTCGCCGTGGCGGCCGAGTTCGAGCCAGCGCTCGAATCGCGGGACCGCCCTGGAAACGTCGGCGCGGGCGATGCCGATCGAGGAAAATCCCAGTTCCTTTCCCCACTGCTTGATCTTTCCGGCCAGCGCCGCCGGATCGATGCCGCGCTCCGGAACGGCCGCGGCGTCCGTCGTTTTGGAGTGCTTCGTGTGCATAACCAGCATCTTAGTCCGTATTGTCCGCCCGGATCGTTGAGACGGGAACTTCCCGATGAGGCGGCGACGATGGCGCTGGGGCGCTCGCTCGCCCCGTTGCTGGGGCCCGGAATGGTGCTCTGGCTCGATGGCGATCTCGGCGCGGGCAAGACCACGCTGGTTCGCGCCCTGCTCGGAAGCCTGGGTTATACCGGCCCGGTGAAAAGCCCTACTTACACACTGGTTGAAGTTTATGTAGTTTCGAGTTTATACTGGTATCACTTTGATTTTTATCGCCTCAGTGAGCCAGAAGAATTTCTCGATGCCGGTCTCGACGAGTACTTTCGCAATGACGCCGTTTGTCTGGTCGAGTGGCCGGGCAAGGCGGCGGGTTTTGTCCCGCCGGCCGATCTCGCGCTCGCTCTGCATTTCCCGGCCAAGGCTTCGTGTTCCGGGCGGACGGTCGATCTGCGGGGCTGTTCCGAGCGGGGGCGCGCATGCCTGAAGATGCTCGCCGGCCACTGCTTTCAAGGCGCCGCCTGATCCAGCTCGCCGGAGCGTCGCTGCTGCTCCTCGTCGCGCCCGCCGGGAGAGCGGCGGCGAATCGTCCGGCGGGCGTGCGCGCGGTCAGGGTGTGGCCGTCCGCCGATTACACGCGGGTCACCATCGAACTTGGCGCGCCGCTGAAGTTTTCACATTTCACGGTCAAGGATCCGGAACGCCTGGTCGTCGATCTCGAAGGTGTCGAATTCACCCATGTCCTGGAGAGTCTGTCGGACAAGATCAGCGCCAGCGATCCGAACATCAAGCTTCTGCGCGCCGGGCGTTTCAAGCCGGATGTCGTGCGTCTGGTGATGGAACTGAAGAACGAAGTGCTTCCGCAAGTCTTCGAACTGCCGCCGGTGGGAAATTACGGTCACCGGCTGGTGCTCGACGTCTATCCGCTGGCGCCGCCGGATCCCTTGATGCAGTTGCTGGGGAAACAGGTCGACGATGCCGGAACGCGGAACGACGCGACGAATGTCGCCAAGGTGGAAAAGCGGCGGCCCGGCCGCGCGGTCGTCGACCGTCTGGTGACCATCACCCTGGATCCCGGTCATGGCGGCGAGGATCCGGGCGCGATTGGACGCCGGGGGAGCTACGAGAAGAACGTCACGCTGGCGATCGCCAAGCGGCTGAAGGCCAAAATCGACAAGGAGCCGAACATGCGCGCCGTGCTGACGCGCGATACCGATTTCTTCGTGCCATTGCATACGCGGGTGCAAAAAGCGCGCCGCACCCGCTCCGACCTTTTCGTTTCCATTCATGCCGATGCCTTCACCCGGCCGGACGCCAACGGTTCCTCCGTGTTTGCCCTTTCCGAGACCGGCGCGTCGAGTTCCGCGGCGCGTTATCTGGCGCAAAAGGAAAACGAGGCGGACCTGATCGGCGGCGTCAACCTCGACGTCAAGGATCCGGTACTGGCGCGCACGCTCCTCGATCTTTCCCAGACCGCGACGATCAATGACAGTCTCAAGCTGGGCAAAGAGGTTCTGCGGGAACTCGGCGGCATCAATCGCCTGCACAAGGCGAGTGTCGAACAGGCCGGGTTTGCCGTGCTCAAGGCGCCCGACATCCCATCGATTCTCATCGAAACGGCGTTCATTTCCAACCCGAAGGAAGAGAAACGCTTGAACGACGAGGCGTACCAAAACAAGATGGCCAACGCCATCCTGGCGGGTATTCGCCGCTATTTCGCCAAGAATCCGCCACTGGCCAAATCAAGACTGGCCCGGATGGATTGAGCGCTTGTTCTTCATAAACAGCGGGTTATCCGGTGCGCCGCAAAAAAATACATTTTTTTGCCGGATGATGTTGACGATCCTCTTGGGCTCTGTATAATGCGCGGCTTCGCTGCTGACGCGCAGCGGCAAAACCGCCAGGCAACTCAATGGTTGTTTTGATTGTTCTTTAACAAAGAGGCGATTGATAGGTGTGGGTTTTTGGTGAAGGGAGCTTGGGGAGCTTGCGGTCGTAGCGGGAGTGAAGTTACGGAGCGAGGTTCCTGAGCGGAGGTCATGCTGGTCGGGAGAAGGCTTTGCTGGGAAAGCGGAGTCGAGGGACCGTCCGGGATGGCTGGACAAAGGACTGAAGACTCGCACGATGTAAAAAGCTGCGATTCTGGGGGAACTTGGGATTGTAGTGAAGACGTCAAGCGAGAGTAGAAGAAGGATTGAACTGAAGAGTTTGATCCTGGCTCAGATTGAACGCTGGCGGCATGCCTTACACATGCAAGTCGGAC
>JAISNE010000204.1 GCA_031276375.1 Accumulibacter sp. | reverse complement strand
GCCGTTGACGTAATCCGAGGCGTCCGAGGCCAGGTAAACCGCCGCTCCGACCATGTCTTCCGGTTTGCCCCAGCGTCCCGCCGGGATGCGTTCCAGAATCTGCCGGCTGCGCGTGGCGTCCGCGATCAGCGCGGTGTTCATCTCGGTATCCATGTAGCCGGGAGCGATGCAATTGACGTTGATGCCATGACTGGCCCATTCGTTCGCCAGCGATTTGGAGAACTGCGCCACGGCGCCCTTGCTCGCCGCGTACGCCGGCACCGTGAATCCGCCCTGGAAGGAAAGCAGCGAGGCGATATTGATGATCTTGCCCTTGCCTTGGGCGAGCATCAGCTTGCCGACTTCCTGGCAGAGGAAGAACACCGCGTTCATATTGACGTCGATGACGAAATTCCAATCCTTGCGGGGAAATTCCGCCGCCTTGTGGCGGCTCTGCACGCCGGCGTTGTTGACCAGGATGTCGATCTTGCCGAAATCGGCCTTGACGCGCGCGACCAGCGCCGGGATGCCGTCGAGGTCGGCCAGATCGTGTTCGTGGAAGCGGCCGCGCACGCCGCAGGCGGCGATCTGGTCGACGACGTCCTGATCGCGCTTGCGCCCGACGACGGCCACGTCGGCGCCCGCCCTGGCGAGGCCGATCGCCATGGCTTTGCCGAGTCCGCGGCTGCCGCCGGTGAAAAGCGCGGATTTTCCTTTGAGGCTGAATATTTCGAGCATGTCTTTCTCCTTGAATCCGGTTTGTTTTCCGTTGCATCCGTTGTTTTGCATGGCGCGGGACGCCGCGCCGCCGGCCGTTCAGCTATCGAGCTTGAACAGCATCTTGATTACGTTGGCGCCTTCGAGCAGGTTGCGGAATCGTTCCGGCGCTTCCTCGGGCGCCGCCACGGTCAGCAAGCGGTCGAAGTCGATCAGGCCGCTCTGCAAGATGCGCGTGGCGATCCCGAAATCACGCCGTTCATAGACGCGTATGCCGATCAGGGTCAGTTCCTTGAATTCGATCTTGAGCAGATCGACTTCGGCCGGTTTCTTGTACGAGCCGACGACGACGCCGGTTCCCTGTACGCGCAGGATGTCGAGGATCGTGGTGTGCACGCCGGGATGCGCCGCGCAATCGAAGGCCAGATCGATGTTGTGGCCGTCGGTGTATTCGAGCACCCTGGCCTTGATGTCTTCCCGGCCCGCGTCGATGGGAATGAAGCCCAGTTGCCGCGCGATATCGAGGCGATAGGCGTTGGTTTCGACGACCAGGACTTGCGACGCGCCGAAATACTTGAGACAGGACGCCACGCACAGGCCGATCGGCCCGGCGCCGTAAACAACGGCGCTGTCGCCGGGTTTGTAGCCGGAACGGCGCGTCGCGTGCACCGCCACCGCCACCGGCTCGATGAACGCGGCGAGCTTGAGCGGGAGGTCGGACGGTATGGGCACGACTTTGTCTTCGGGAACCTTGACGTATTCGGCCATGCCGCCGTCGCAATCGATGCCGATCAGCTTGAGCGTGTTGCAGACGTGGGCGTAGCCGTTCCTGCAAGGATCGCAGTGTCCGCAACTGAGCAGCGGATACACCGTCACCGGCGTTCCCCTGGCCAGTGCGCCGTGTCCCTTTTCGATGGTGCCCGAAAATTCGTGTCCCATGACCAGCGGCGCCTTGGCCCGCGGATGCGTGCCCTGATAGATGAACATGTCGGAACCGCACACGCCGGCGTAGGCGACCTTGATCAACACCTCGCCCGGCCCGGTTTCCGGCAGGCTCTTTTCACCGACTTCGACGCGCCGCGCGTCTTTGTACTGAATGCTTTTCATATCCTTGCCTCCACTTTTCAGAATTTGTTGACTTGATACCACGGCGCTTCGCCGTTGAGCACGCGGCGGACTTCCTCGGCCGCCTTGCGCTTGAGTTCCCGCGCCGATTCTTCCGAATGCCAGGCCATGTGCGGCGTGCAGTAGAAATTGTCGTGTTTGAACAGGGGATGCGCCGCCGTCCCCGGTTCTTTCGCCAGCACATCCATGGCGGCTCCGGCCAGCGCCTTGGTGGTCAGCATTTTGTCCAGCGCCGCCTCATCCACGATGTGGCCGCGCGCGGTATTGACCAGGCAGGCCGTCGGTTTCATCAGGCGCAGCATTTTCTCGTCCAGCAGATGGCGCGTCTCTTCGGTGAGCGGGCAATGCAGCGAAACGACATCCGACTGCCGCAATAGCTCCTCCAGGCTGGTCAGGGTCACATAATCCGGCAGGCTGGCCGGATCGACGTAAGGATCGCAAGCCAGCACTTTCATCCCCAGGGCCTGCGTTTTGCGCGCCATGGCCTGGCCGATGCGGCCGACGCCGACGATGCCGATCGTCTGCGTCTGATGGCGGCGGACCGGGCGCGCGAGGCGAAAGTCCCAGCGCCCGCTTTTCACCTGCGCGTTGGCTTGCGGAATCTTGCGGGTCAGGCAGAGCATCATGGCCAGCGCATGATCGGAGACCTCCTGCGTACCGTAATCGGGCACGTTGCTGACGACGATGCCCAGTTCGGCGGCGGCCCGCAGGTCGATGGTATCGACGCCGACGCCATAACGGGCGATCACCTTGCAGCGCGGCAGTTTTTCCAGCACGCGCCGGGTCATCGGAGCGTACTGGATGAGCAGGCCCTCGCCATCCGCGCATTTGGCGATGATTTCATCCTCCGCCAGACACGCCTGCCACGGAAGCTCGGGACAGATGTCCCGCAACACTTCTTTCTCGATCTCTATCGACGGATGATCGCAATCCACAACGATGACTACACGCGGCTTCCCCTGCATTTCGATTTCTCCTCACGGCGGGTCATGAAATAAAAACGGAACGATATTCCCGAGCCAAAATCCGGCGAATCCCGGAACGCCGTTCCGCCATCAAGCGAGCATTCTACCAATCCAGCCGCCGATGAAACCTTGAATCATCGATCGAGACGCCGTGGCGCCGGGATCGCCGGTCTGGCGGAGCCGGATTCGCCAAACCGGCGGCAAGCCGTCTTTTCGCCGATTCGCGCCTCATACCAAGTTGCGCTCGCCAGGCCGTTGATATTCAAGTTTGCCGGGTCAAGCCCCCCGAAGCGGGCGTGACGCCCGCGCACCCCGGGTCTCGCGCGAGAGAGTGGAGCGCGGGCGTCCCGCCCGCGATGCGAGCCGCAGGCTCGCGTACCGCCGTCATTCTTGGCGTATCACAATGGTTTGGTTGCAACCTGGTATTACCCGATGGGTGAGCCGATGAAAAAGAAAGAAACTTTGCCATCCGATGGCTTCAATCAAAAAACGAGTGGCCCACCGCGGTTTCCAGGTTGAACCGGGAGCGTGCGTCCCGCCGTCTTTTTCGTCTCCGCGCGAGGGCTTGTCGCCATGACGGCTCATTGCATCCGTCGGCCGAACCTGGATTCCAATCAAGACGCAATTAACGCGCCAACTCTCCATCCGGTTTGCCGGGACCGTCTCCGGACAGCCGCGCGTCGATCCGTTTCCCGACCCGGTCGCGGACATCGCCGGCCAGACAGTCGAAGGTTTCCGGTTTGAGAGTGTTGGTCATCCAGGTGATCTGGCGCTTGGCCAACTGGCGCGTGGCATAAATGCCGCGGTCGCGCATTTCATTGCGCGGGATGAGGCCGTCCTGCGCCTGCCATACTTGCCGGTAGCCGACACAGCGCATCGACGGGAGTTCCAGCGAGAGCGCGTACTTGCCGCGCAGGCGCGACACTTCGTCTTCCAGTCCGGCGCGGAGCATGGCGTCGAAGCGTTTGGCGATGCGCGCGTGCAGCGCCTCGCGCCGCGAGGGCAGCAAGCCCAGCCGGAGAAACCGGTAAGGTGGGCGTTGCGTTTGTCCCGCGTCGATCAGTTCCGACATCGGGCGTCCCGACAGATGGAATACCTCCAGCGCGCGCTGGATGCGTTGCGCGTCCGTGGTGTGCAGGCGGGCGGCGGTGGCCGGGTCGACGCGGGCCAGTTCGGCGTGTACGGCGGGCCAGCCGTCGGCGGCGGCGCGCGCGTCGATCGCGGCGCGGACGGCGGGGTCGGCCCGTGGCAGTTCGGCGAGACCGTCGAGCAAGGCCTTGTAGTACAACATGGTGCCGCCGGTCAGCAGCGGAATCTTGCCGCGCGCCGTGATTTCCCGCATCGCGGCCAGCGCATCGCTGCGGAAGCGTGCGGCGGAGTAGGCTTCCCGCGGGCTGATCAGGTCGATCAAGTGATGTGGAAAAGCCTGCCGGACGGCGGCATCGGGCTTGGCCGTGCCGATATCCATGTCGCGGAAAACCTGCGCCGAATCGACGCTGACGAGTTCGAGCGGAAAACGCTCGGCCAGCC
>JAISNE010000366.1 GCA_031276375.1 Accumulibacter sp. | reverse complement strand
CGTCCGGCCATGAAATTGCGCACGAAGCGCGGTTTGTGGCCGGGGGCGACGTCGAGCGCGTCGTGCATCACCAGCACCTGGCCGGAGCAGTCCCTGCCCGCGCCGATGCCGATGGTCGGGATCGACAGGCTGTTCGTGGTCTGCGCGGCCAGCGGCGCGGGAATGGCTTCGAGCACGATCAGCGCGGCGCCGGATTCCTGCTGCGCCAGCGCGTCGGCCTGAAGCCGCGCGGCGCCCGCCTCGTCCCGTCCCTGCACGCGGAAGCCGCCCAACTGGGACACCGACTGCGGCGTCAGGCCGACGTGGGCGCACACGGGGATGCCGCGGGAAGTCAGGAAGCGCGTGGTCTCGGCCATGTTTACGCCGCCTTCGAGCTTGACCATCTGGGCGCCGGCGGCCATCAACGTAGCGGCGTTGCGGTAGGCCGCCCGCGGGCTTTCCTGGAAGCTGCCGAAAGGCAGGTCGGCGACGATCAGCGGGCGCTGGCAGCCGCGGACGACACAGGCGGTGTGGTAGGCGATGTGTTCGACGGTGACCGGCAGCGTCGTTTCGTGCCCCTGCACGACGTTGCCGAGCGAATCGCCGATCAGGATCGCGTCGATGCCCGCGGCGTCGCAGGCGCGCGCGAAACTCGCGTCGTAGCAGGTCAGCATGGCGATTTTTTCGCCGGCGGTCTTCATCTTGGACAGATCGAGGCAGGTGAGCCGCCGGGAGGCGGAGTGCGCGGACATGGTTCAGTATCCTCTGTTGAAATATTCACGGAGTCCGCGCATGGCTTCGACGCGCTGGACGAGAAGCTGGAAATCGGCGGGATCGTCGACGACGTTGAGATGTTCGGAATTGACCACCATCACCGGCGCGGCCGTGTAATTGTGGAAGAAGCGGGTATAGCGTTCCCCGAGCCGGGTCAGGTAGTCGTCGTCGATTTTTCTTTCCATTTCGACACCGCGCCTGCGCACGCGCTCGATCAGGGTTTCCGGGCTGGCTTGCAGATAGATCACCAGATCGGGCGCGGGTCCGGCCTGCTGGAAAACGCGGTCGTATATTTGCCGGTAGAGGGCGTATTCGTCGTCGCCGAGCGTCAGTCCGGCGAACAGCAGTTCCTTTTCCACCAGGTAATCGCTGATGACCGCGTGCGTGAACAAGCCCGGCTGGGCCAGGCCGCGCATCTGTTCGAGACGCTGGAACAGAAAGCACAACTGCGCCTGTAGCGCGTAGCGTTGGGGATCCTGGTAGAAACGGGCGAGGAACGGGTTCGTTTCGGGCTGTTCGAGCAGCAGGTCGGCGTCCAGGTATTCGGCGAGACGCTCCGCCAGGGTGGTTTTGCCGACGCCGATGGGACCTTCGACGACGATGTGGCGGGCGGATTTGAGAAGATTCTTCTTCATGGGCGGGGGGCGGAACCGGACGCGCCTAGGATATACAGGGTAGACCGGGGCGGGTCAAGAGGCGCGTGCCTCGGCGTGACGGCCGGCGCTCGGCGCGGCGAGCCTTTCGATGCGCTGCGTGCGCGCGGCGGGCAGCCACGCGGCGGCGCGGCCGCGTCCGGGGATGCGGCAATCCGGGGCGATTTCGAGCAGCGGCGCGAGGACGAAGGCGCGCAGATGCATGCGCGGATGCGGCACTTGCAGCTCCGGCGTGTCGATCGTTTCGGCGTCGTAGAGCAAAAGGTCGAGATCGAGCGTGCGCGGGGCGCGGGGGAAGTCGCGGCGGCGGCCGAAACGCGCTTCGATGGCGAACAGCGCCGCGAGCAGCGCGCGCGGCGCCAGTTCCGTTTCCAGCGCGGCGACCGCGTTGATGAAGTCCGGCTGGCCGCGGATGCCCACCGGCGCGCTGCGGTAGAGCGAGGAGGCGCGCGTCAGGCGCGCGCCGGGCAGGCGGACGAGCGCGTCGATTCCGGCGCGGACCTGGGCAAGCGGATCGGCGAGATTGGCGCCGATGGCGACGAAGGCCAGGGACATGCCGCGTTCCGGCTCACGCGGCGGAGGACGTGGATTGATCGGACGGCGTGGATTCGGCTGTGGCGTCCGCCGCCTTGCGCTTGCGCCGCCGGCGTTTTTTCCGCGGATCCGGGCCTTGCGTCGCCAGCATCGCCGCGCGCGCTTGGCCGCCGGCGTCGAAAAAGTCCGACCACCATTGTCCCAGCGCGGCGTCCACTTCGCCCGCCTCGGCGCGCAGCCGCAGGAAATCGAGGCCGGCCTTGAAGCGCGGATGCTCCAGCAGCGCGTGGGGGCGCTTGCCGGAACGCTGTTCGAAGCGCGGCTGGAGCGCCCAGATGTCCTTGATGTCGCCGGCGACGCGGCGGGTGATCGCCAGTTTTTCGGCCTGCGCGTCGAGCACCTCGTCCATGGCCCGGTAAAGCGCGGGGATCGGATGTTCGCCGTCGGCCTTGAACGCTTCCCACTGGGTCATGACTTCGTTCCAGAGCAGCGTGGCGAACAGGAAGCCCGACGAGATCGGCCGGCCTTCGCGCACGCGCCGGTCGGTGTTTTCCAGCGCCAGCGTCACGAAGCGCTTGCCGAGCGGCTGTTCGACGATGACGTCGAGCAACGGCAGCAGGCCGCGATGCAGCCCCTTGGCGCGCAGGCTTTGCAGGCATTTGAGCGAATGCCCCGAGGTGAGCAGCTTGAGCATTTCGTCGAACAGGCGCGACGGCGGAACGTTTTCGATCAGCCCGGCCAGCTCGCCGATCGGCCCCAGCGTGTCCGCGTCGATGGAAAAGCCCAGCTTGGCCGCGAGGCGCACGGCGCGCAGCATGCGCACCGGATCTTCGCGGTAGCGCGTGGCCGGGTTGCCGATCATGCGCAGGCTCTTCCGTTCGAGGTCGGCCAGCCCCTGGTGGTAGTCGGTCACCGTTTCCGTCACCGGATCGTAGTACAGCGCGTTGACCGTGAAGTCGCGGCGCGCGGCGTCCTCCTTCTGCGAGCCGAAAACGTTGTCGCGCAGCACCCGGCCCTGTTCGTCGGTTTGCGCGCAAGGGCCGTCCTGCCGGCCGTGCTGGCCGCGAAAAGTGGTGACCTCGACGGTCTCCTGGCCCATCATCACGTGCACGATCTGGAAGCGCCGGCCGATGATGCGCGAGCGCCGGAAATGCTGGCGCACCTGTTCGGGCGTGGCGTCGGTGGCGACATCGAAGTCCTTGGGCGCGATGCCGGCCAGCAGATCGCGCACCGCGCCGCCGACGATGAACGCCTTGTAGCCGCCGGCCTGGAGGGTTTCGACGACGCGCCGGCTGCCGTTGCTGATCGCCTCGCGGCGGACGCCGTGCCTGGCGCGCGGAATGACCGCGGGAGCGCCCGCGCGTCCCGGCAGTTTGCCGCCGAAGACTCTGGAAAAGAATTTGCGGATCATCGCTGGATCGTTTTTACTCTCGATGAACGGCCAGGCGCTGGGATCATGGCCGGATGGTTTGAAAAGGCAAGGTCTGGAAAAAGCGCATGGCGGACGAATCGCTGCATCACCCGTGCAGTTTCAGCACCGCCCAGCCGGCATTTTGCGCGTGCGCGAGCAGCGTTTCGTCCGGGTCGACGGCGACCGGATCGCTGACGCTTGAGAGGAGCGGCAGATCGTTGTGCGAATCGCTGTAGAACCACGTCCGCTCGAAGCTGCTCCACCAGAACCCCATCGACTCCAGCCAGGCTTCGACGCGCGCGATCTTGCCTTCGCGGAAGGACGGCTGGCCGCGCGCCTGCCCGGTGAACTGGCCGTTCTCCTGCGCCGGGATGGTGGCGACCAGGTGGGCGAGGCCGAACTCCAGGCAGATCGGGCCGGTGACGAAGCTGTTGGTGGCGGTGACCAGCGCGCACAGGTCGCCGTCGTTCAAATGCCGCCGCACCAGCGCGCGGGCCTTGCCGCCGATCGCCGGCAGGATGCGCGCGGCCATGAATTCCCGATGCCAGGCGTCGAGCCGCGCGCGCGGGTGACGGGCGAGCGGCTGCAACTGGAAATCCAGGAATTCGCCGATGTCGAGCGTGCCGGCCCGGTATTGCGCGAAGAAATACTCGTTCTTCGCCGCGTATGTTCCGGCGTCGAGCACACCCTTGTCGATCAGGAATTGCGCCCATTCAAAATCGCTGTCGCAAGAGAGCAGCGTGTTGTCGAGGTCGAACAAGGCAAGGTTCATGGCAGGGTCACCGGAGGGGAATGTTGCAGGATTTCGCGCAGCAGGGGCAGCGTGACCGGCCGCTTGTATTCCAGCGAATAACGGTCGAGCGCGGCGAGCACGGCCATCAGATGGCGCATGTCGCGCGCCGCGCGGGTCAGCAGGTAATCGAGCGCGCCCGGCGGCAGGGCCAGGGCGCGCGCCGCGGCCTGCGCCGCGAGGACGCGCCGCTTCTCCTCGTCGGAGAGCGAAAGCAGGCGATACACCAGGCCCGAACCGAGCCGGGTGCGCAGATCCTCGCGCAGGGGCAGGCGGCGCGGCGGCGCGGCGGCGGCGGTGAGCAAGCGCCCGCCGGCGGCGCGCAGCCGGTTGAAGAGATTGAACAGGACGATCTGGCCAGCGTCGGAAAGCGCCTCGACGTTATCGACGGCGATGCGCGGCGGGCTCTCGCCGCGGGTCTCGACCCCCTCCAGGCCGGGCGTGACGGCGGCGTCGTGATAGACGGCGGCGCTGGCGCGCAGCAGGTGCGTTTTACCGCAGCCGGACTCGCCGTACAGCAAGAGCGAAATTTCCCGCTGCTCCGGCATCGCCCAGGCGGCCAGCGCGGCGACGGCCTCGGCGTTCCCGCCGGGGACGAAGTTGTCGAGACGGGGCGGATTTTCCGGCAGCAGATCGAGGATCAGTTGGCGCATCGGCGGGGCGAGAAGCGGGCGCAGGCGCACGCGGAGCCTGGATTTCGGATAGAATTCGAGGTCTTCATCACAGGCTGCGGATTTTACCACCACCGTGATCGCAAGCCTCATCCGGATATCCAGAATGACTCAGCCCGCCACGCCGCCATCCCTTTCCTACCGTGACGCCGGTGTCGATATCGATGCCGGCGACGCCCTGGTCGAGCGCATCAAGCCGTTCGCCCGGAAAACCCTGCGCGAAGGCGCGCTCGGCGGCCTCGGCGGCTTCGGCGCGCTGTTCGAGGTGCCCAAGCGTTACCGCGAGCCGGTGCTGGTTTCCGGCACCGACGGCGTCGGCACCAAACTGAAGCTGGCGTTCGAACTCGGGCGTCACGACACGGTGGGCATCGACCTCGTGGCGATGAGCGTCAACGACGTGCTGGTGCAGGGCGCCGAACCGCTGTTCTTCCTCGACTATTTCGCCTGCGGCAAGCTCGACGTGGACACCGCGGCGCGCGTCATCGAGGGCATCGCCAAGGGTTGCGAACTCGCGGGCTGCGCGCTGATCGGCGGCGAGACGGCGGAAATGCCGGGCATGTATCCGCCGGGCGAATACGATCTGGCCGGATTCGCCGTCGGCGTGGTGGAAAAATCGAGGATCATCACCGGGCAGGACATCGCGCCGGGCGACGCGGTGCTCGGCCTGCCGTCGTCGGGCGCGCATTCCAACGGCTATTCGCTGGTGCGCGGGATTCTCGCCGCGGCCCGCCCGGACCTCTTCGCGCCGTTCGACGGCGCCCGCACGCTGGCCGACGCGCTGATGGAGCCGACGCGCATCTACGTCAAGCCGATGCGGGCCCTGCTGGCCGAATTGCCGGTCAAGGGCATGGCGCACATCACCGGCGGCGGCCTGACCGGGAACGTGCCGCGCGTGCTGCCGCCGAACGTCAAGGCGGTGATCGACGCCTCGGCGTGGCATCGTCCGCCGCTCTTCCAGTGGCTGCAAAGCGCCGGCAAGGTGGCCGAAAGCGAAATGCACCGCGTCTTCAACTGCGGCATCGGCCTGTGCGTGGTGGTCGCCCCGGAGAACGCCGGACAGGCGCAGGCGCTGCTGCGCGGTGCCGGCCAGGAGGCCCTCGAAATCGGCCGCATCGAAGCGCGCCGGGACACAGAAGCGCAAACAGCGGTCGTTTGACCGGCGCGGGCGATGCTGCTGATTCCGGAACAATTCCTCGGCTTCCTCGCGGCGGCGGTGGCGATCACCGTCGCGCCGGGGCCGGACAACCTGATGGTGCTGGGATTCGGCATGTCGCGCGGGCGCGTCGCGGGCATCGCCTTCGGGCTGGGCTGCGCTTGCGGCTGCCTGAGCCACACCGTGCTGGCGACGCTCGGCGTCAGCGCCCTGATCGCCGCCTCGCCGCCGGCCTTCCTGGCGCTGCGGGTCGGCGGCGGGCTGTATCTGGCGTGGCTCGGCGTCCGCGCGCTGCAAAGCCGCGGTCAGGCGCGGGCGGCGACGGCGGGCGGCGCGGACGAGCCGCTGCCCCGCCTGTTCGCCAGGGGCCTCTTGGCCAACGCCATCAATCCCAAGGTGGCGCTTTTTTTCCTTTCCTTCCTGCCGCAGTTCATCATCGCCGAACGCGGCATCGTCGGCTGGCAAACGGCGCAGCTCGGCCTCGTGTTCACCGCGCAGGCGGCGCTGCTGTTCGGCCTGCTCGGCTATTTTTCCGGAAGCGTCGGGCAATGGCTGCAACGGCGCGCGCGCGCGGGCGTGTGGCTGGACCGGCTGGCGGGAACGATCTTCGTGGCGCTCGGCGTGCGCATGATCGTGGCGCGCTGATCCGCCCGCTGATCCGTCATTTTCCCGCGGATCGCG
>JAISNE010000182.1 GCA_031276375.1 Accumulibacter sp. | reverse complement strand
TGACGCATATCTATTCCTTCCTCTTCTTTTCCCGACCTTACTTGTCGAGTCCGGCCGGCGGCCAGTTTTCGAGCTTCATGCCCAGTGTCAAGCCGCGCGCGGCCAACACTTCCTTGATTTCGTTGAGCGATTTGCGCCCCAGGTTCGGCGTCTTGAGCAACTCGTTTTCCGTCCGCTGGATCAAATCGCCGATGTAATAGATGTTTTCCGCCTTGAGACAGTTGGCGGAACGCACCGTCAATTCCAGGTCGTCCACGGGACGCAGCAGCAAGGGATCGACCTGAATCGACTTCTGATGCTCGATCGGCACGGCGGTGCCTTCGAGATCGGCGAATACCGAAAGCTGCTCCATGAGAATGCGCGCCGCGTTGCGAATCGCTTCCTCGGGTTCGATAACGCCGTTGGTCTCGATCTCCATGATCAGTTTGTCGAGGTCGGTGCGCTGTTCGACGCGCGCGCTTTCAACGGAATAACTGACCCGGCGAACCGGGCTGAACGATGCATCGAGCATCAGCTTGCCGATGCTCTTTCCGCCGTCAACGAGCTGGCGCAGGTTGCCGGGGACATAGCCGCGGTTCCGCTCGACCTTGAGTTCGAGCGACAGCTTTCCTCCGCTCGAAAGGTGGGCGATCACATGCTCGGGGTTGATGATTTCGACATCGTGGGAGACAACGATGTCTCCCGCGCGAACCACGCCTTCGCCTTCCTTGCTCAATTGCAGAACCGCTTCTTCGCGGTTGTACAATTTGAATACGACGCCTTTCAGGTTCAGAAGAATGTCGACAACGTCTTCCTGAACGCCGTCGATCGTCGAGTACTCATGCAGCACGCTGTCGATGCTGACTTCGGTGGCGGCGTATCCGGGCATCGAATTGAGCAGGATGCGCCGCAAGGCGTTGCCCAGCGTGTGCCCGTAGCCACGCTCGAACGGCTCCATGATTACCCTGGCATGCACCGGCGACAAACTCTGCACGTCGATGATGCGCGGTTTCAATAGTCCACTGCTATACATGTCTTGTCCTTTGCCTGGTTTCAGTCGAGCGGGCGCCGCGATTACTTCGAGTAAAGTTCGATCACCAGGCTTTCATTGATCGACGGCGGCAATTCGCTGCGCTCCGGACGAGCCTTGTACGTGCCCTTGGCTTCCTTGACGTTGACTTCCACCCATGTCGGGAAACCGCGCGATTCGGCGGCTTCCAGCGCGGCCTTGACGCGCAGCTGGTTTCTGGCTTTCTCGGCGATTTCGACCACGTCGCCGGGCCTGACCTGGTAGGACGGAATATTGACCCGCCGGCCATTGACCAGAACGCCATTGTGGCGCACCACCTGACGCGATTCGGAACGCGAGGCCGCGAAGCCCATGCGGTAGGCAACGGTGTCCAGACGCGATTCAAGCAACTGCAAAAGATTCTCGCCGGTAACCCCCTTGCGGCGTTCGGCTTCCCGGTAAACCTTGCGGAACTGTCCTTCGAGAACACCGTAGATACGGCGAACCTTCTGTTTCTCGCGCAGATGCACTCCATAGTCGGACAGGCGCTGGCCGGACTTCTGTCCATGCTGTCCCGGCGCATACGTGCGCCGTTCGCTGGCGCATTTGTCGGAGAAGCACTTTTCTCCCTTGAGAAACAGCTTTTCGCCTTCGCGGCGGCACTGACGGCATTTCGGATCGAGATTACGAGCCACTTTGTCTATCTCCTTAAATCCGGCGCTTCTTCGGCGGACGGCAGCCGTTGTGAGGAATCGGGGTCACGTCGGTGATCGACATGATTTTCATGCCGAGCGCGTTCAGCGCGCGGACCGATGATTCACGGCCGGGGCCAGGCCCCTTGATGCGCACTTCGACGTTCTTGACCCCGCATTCCTGGGCCGCCTTGCCGGCGGCCTCCGCGGCGACCTGCGCGGCGAACGGCGTGCTTTTGCGCGATCCCTTGAAGCCGGCGCCGCCGGAAGTCGCCCACGACAGGGCGTTGCCTTGACGGTCGGTTATGGTGATGATGGTGTTGTTGAACGAGGCGTGAACATGGGCGATGCCCTCGGCCACGTTCTTCTTGACTTTCTTGCGAACCTTCGTATTGGTCTTGGCCATGATCATTCCCTATTGTTTCTTGCCGGCGATGGCCTTGCGCGGCCCCTTGCGGGTGCGCGCGTTGGTGCGCGTGCGCTGGCCGCGAACCGGCAGTCCCTTGCGGTGGCGCAAGCCACGATAGCAGCCGAGGTCCATCAGACGCTTGACGCTCATGGTGACTTCACGGCGAAGGTCGCCTTCGACGGTCAGCCTGCCGACATGGTCGCGCAAACGATCCATTTCGGCTTCCGTCAAATCCTTTACTTTCGTCGTGCGTACGACGCCGGCCGCGTCACAAATCATTTGCGCGCGGCTGCGGCCGATGCCGTAAATCGCGGTCAGCGCGATCTCGGCATGCTGGTGGTTGGGTATATTCACCCCTGCGATACGGGCCATCGATTCATCCCAATTATGCGAAACGTAAATGAATGGTAATCACCGGATTCTCGCTGGAAACCGGGATCAGCCTTGCCGCTGCTTGTGACGCGGATCCGTACAGATCACGCGCACGATGCCGTGGCGCCGAATGATCTTGCAATTGCGGCAGATGCGTTTGACAGATGCCAGCACTTTCATGTTTCACTCCTTTTTTGACAGCGGGCGCAGCCAGCCTTTTGCCAATTTCCAAACACTGCGTAGAAACTCCTATTTGGCGCGGAAAACGATGCGCGCCCGGGAGAGATCGTACGGCGTGAGCTGGACCGTCACCTTGTCTCCCGGCAGAATGCGGATGTAATGCATGCGCATTTTTCCCGAAATGAATCCATGCACGATATGGCCGTTTTCCAATTTCACCCTGAACGTCGCGTTGGGCAGGTTTTCGACGACCTCGCCCTGCATTTCAATCAAGTCTTCCTTTGCCATCCTATTTTTCGGATCCCTTGAAGTTCGCCTTCTTCAGCAATCCCTCGTATTGTTGAGACATCATGTAAGCCTGCACCTGGTTCATGAAATCCATGGTCACGACCACGATGATCAACAAGGATGTACCGCCGAAATAGAACGGTACGTTCCATTTGAGAATCAGGAATTCCGGCACCAGACAAACCACGGTGATATAAACCGCGCCAAGCAAGGTCAGGCGCATGAGTATTTTGTCGACATAACGCGCCGTCTGTTCCCCAGGACGAATCCCCGGCACGAAAGCGCCGCCCTTTTTCAGATTGTCCGCCGTTTCCTTGGAATTGAACACCAGCGCGGTGTAGAAGAAACAGAAAAAGACGATGGCCGCCGCGTACAGCATCACATAGACGGGCTGCCCCGGCGACAGCACCGCCGCGATGTCCCTGAGCCAGCGCATGGAATCGCTGGCCCCGAACCATCCGGCCACCGTGGCGGGAAACAGAATGATCGACGAGGCGAAAATCGGCGGAATCACGCCCGACATGTTCAGCTTGAGCGGCAGGTAGGAACTCTGCCCGCCGTAAGTCTTGTTGCCGACCTGCCGTTTGGCGTAATTCAGGAGAATCCTGCGTTGCCCGCGCTCGATGAAAACGACGCCATAGGTGACCAGCGGCACCACCGCGGCGATGAGGATCGCCGACAGCGGATGCATCGCTCCGGTGCGCACCAGTTCCAGCAAGCCGGCGATCGCGTTCGGCAGACCGGCCACGATCCCGGCGAAAATGAGGATCGAAATGCCGTTGCCCAGCCCGCGCTCGGTGATCTGCTCGCCGAGCCACATCAGGAACATCGTGCCGGTCAGCAGAGTCGTCACCGTGACGAAGCGGAAAAGGATGCCCGGCTCGGGCACCAGGCCTTGGGACTCGACGCCGATGGCGATCCCGATGCCCTGAAAGACCGCCAGCACGACCGTGCCGTAGCGCGTGTATTGCGTGATCTTGCGCCGTCCCGACTCGCCTTCCTTCTTCAGCGCCTCCAGTTGCGGACTGGCGTGCGTCATCAGCTGCATGATGATCGAAGACGAAATGTACGGCATGATGCCCAGCGCGAAAATGCTGAAGCGCCGCAAGGCTCCCCCGGAGAACATGTTGAACATGCCCAGGATGCCGCCCTGATTGCGGTTGAAAAACTCCGCCAGCGCCACCGGATCGATGCCGGGCACCGGGATGTGCGAACCAATGCGATACACGATCAGCGCGCCGAGCAGGAACATCAGCCGGCGCGTCAGATCGCCGTACTTGCCGCTTTTGCCAACCTGTCCGGATTTAGTCGCCAAGAGACGCCACCATCATTCGCTGATCAATTGCCGACACTGCCGCCGGCGGCTTCGATCGCCGCCTTGGCTCCCTTGGTCGCGCCAACGCCCTTGAGCACGACCTTGCGGTTGATCCGCCCGGAAAGCACCACTTTGGCCGACAGGGCGCGCGGCGATACCAGATTGGCCTGAATCAGCGCCAGCAGGTCGATTTCCTCGATGGGCAGGGCGTCGATTTCGGACAGGCGAACCTCGACGTTGCGCGCCTTGGTCAGGGAAACGAAACCGCGTTTCGGCAAGCGGCGCTGCAAGGGCATTTGCCCGCCTTCGAAGCCCACTTTGTGAAAACCGCCGGCGCGGGATTTCTGCCCCTTGTGGCCGCGCCCGGCGGTCTTGCCCAGACCCGAGCCGATCCCGCGCCCGACGCGGCGCCGCGCCTTTTTTGCCCCTTCGGCGGGACGAATGGTGTTGAGTTTCATCTTAGCCCTCGCACTTCACCAGGTAGGCCACCTTGTCGATCATTCCACGCACGGCCGGCGTATCCTGCAATTCCGCCGTGCTGTTCAGGCGCCGCAATCCCAATCCGCGAACCGTCGCGCGATGCGACTGTTTCGTGCCGATCAGGCTGCGCACCAGCGTCACCTTGATTTTCCTGTCAGTCATCGCTTACCCCAGAATCTCTTCGATCGTCTTGCCGCGCTTGGCCGCGACTTCCGCGGGCGTGTTCATGGCCTTCAGCCCGTTGACGGTGGCGCGGACGATGTTGTACGGATTCGTCGAGCCGTGCGCCTTGGCCACGACGTTGGTCACGCCCATCACGTCGAACACGGCGCGCATGGCGCCGCCGGCGATCACCCCGGTGCCTTCCGGCGCCGGCTGCATGATTACGCTCGACGCGCCGTGGCGCCCGATGACGGTGTGATGCAGCGTGCCATCCTTCAGGCTGACCTTGACCAGCCGGCGCCGCGCTTCCTCCATCGCCTTCTGGACGGCAACCGGCACTTCGCGCGATTTGCCCTTGCCCATGCCGACGCGGCCATCGCCGTCGCCCACCACGGTCAGCGCCGCGAAACCCAGGATGCGTCCACCCTTGACGACCTTGGTCACGCGGTTGATGGAGATCATCTTCTCGCGAAAGCCGTCGTCCGGCTTCTCGGGCTGCTGATTCTTCTTGCCTTGCGGTTTTGCCATAACTCTTACTCCAATCCTTTTTCCGGAGCGGTCAGAACTTCAGACCGGCTTCGCGCGCCGCTTCCGCCAACGCCTTGATGCGCCCGTGGTACTGGAAACCGCTGCGATCGAAGGCAACCTGCCCGATTCCGGCCGCGAGCGCGCGTTCGGCGATCAGCTTGCCGATCCGCGCCGCGGCCCCGACATTCCCGCCGTTGGGCAAATCCTTGCGCACATCCTTTTCAAGGGACGACGCCGTGACCAGCACTTTCGAACCGCCGGCCGATATGACTTGCGCGTAAATGTGGCAGTTGGTGCGATGCACCGACAAGCGCACGGACTTCAGTTCGGCAATCTTGGCCCGGGTTTTGCGGGCTCTGCGCAACCGCGCCTGTTTCTTGTCAATCATTCATGCACCCTATTTCTTCTTCGTTTCCTTGATGACGATCACTTCGCCCGCATAACGCACGCCCTTGCCCTTGTACGGCTCCGGCGGACGATAGCCGCGAACCTCGGCGGCGACCTGCCCGACCAGCTGCTTGTCCACGCCCTTGATGAGAATCTCCGTCTGGGTGGGCGTTTCGCATTTGACTCCGGCCGGCATCCGGTGCGCCACCGGATGGGAAAAACCCAGCGTCAGATTGAGCGTGTCTCCCTGCGCCTGGGCGCGATAACCTACGCCAACCAGGTTCAGCTTGCGCTCGAAGCCCTTGCTGACTCCGGTGACCATATTGGCCAGGATGGCGCGCACCGTACCCGACAGGGCATTGGCGTTGGCCGCTCCCTCGACGGGTTTGCAGCGCAGCGACGTTCCCTCCCGCTCGACGCTTACCGCGGGGTTTCGGTCGAAGGTGATGGACCCCAGCGGCCCCTTGACGGTGATGTCGTCCCCGAGGGTCACGTCAACGCCCGGCGGCAACACAATCGGATTTTTTGCAACGCGGGACATGTCTTCCCCTTACGCGACGATGCAAAGCACTTCGCCACCCACATTGCTGGCGCGCGCCTTGCGATCGGTCATGACACCCTTGGGAGTGGACACGATCGCCACTCCAAGCCCATTCATCACTCGCGGGATATCGTTCGCCCCACGATAAATACGCAAGCCCGGCTTGGAAACCCGGTCGATTCTTTCAATGACGGGACGCCCGGCGTAATACTTCAGGCCGATCTCGAGCGTCGGCTTGCCGGCGTTCTCGCGGACCGCGAAATCCTCGACGAATCCCTCGTCCTTCAACACCTTGACAATGGCCACCTTGACCTTGGAAGACGGCATGACCACCGCCGCCTTGTTGGCCAACTGCGCGTTGCGGATGCGGGTCAGCATATCGCTGATCGGATCGCTCATGCTCATATCGTATTCTCCTGCTTACCAGCTGGCCTTGGTCATGCCGGGAACCTGACCGCGCATGACGAAGTCGCGCAATTTGCTGCGGCCCAGACCGAACTTGCGGAACACGCCGCGCGGCCGTCCGGTCAATTGGCAGCGATTGCGCAAACGGACCGGGCTGGCATTTCTCGGCAGCGCCTGAAGCTTTTGCCGGGCTTCGAAACGTTCCTCCTCGGAACGCTTGGCGTCGCCGATGATCGCTACGAGCGCGGCGCGCTTCGCGGTGTATTTTTCAACCATTTTGCGCCGTTTTTCTTCACGGTTGATCAATGCAAGTTTCGCCATTTGATCCTCAGTTCTTGAACGGGAATTTGAAGGCAGCCAGCAGCGCGCGTGCCTCTTCGTCGGTCTTGGCGGTGGTGGTCACGCTGATGTTCATGCCACGCAACGCATCGATCTTGTCGTATTCGATCTCGGGAAAAATGATCTGCTCCTTGACGCCCATGTTGTAGTTGCCGCGACCATCGAATCCCTTTCCGGAAATGCCGCGGAAGTCGCGCACCCGAGGCAGGGCAACCGTCACCAGCCGATCCAGGAACTCGAACATCCTCGGCCCGCGCAAAGTGACCATGCACCCGATCGGATAACCGGTGCGAATCTTGAAGCCGGCAATCGACTTCTTCGATTTGGTGATCACCGGTTTCTGAGCGGCGATCTTGGTCATGTCGGCAACGGCGTTTTCCAGCACCTTCTTGTCCGCCACCGCCTCGCCAACCCCCATGTTCAGGGTGACCTTGGTGATGCGCGGAATTTCCATCACCGACTTGTACCCGAACTTCCGGGCCAATTCCGGCGCCACGGTTTCCTTGTAGTACTCCAGCAAACGTGCCATATCCGTTCCTTATACCCCAACCACTTCGCCATTCGACTTGAAGACACGCACCTTCTTGCCGTCCTCGAGCACTTTGAAGCCAACCCGGTCGGCCTTCTTGGTCGTCGGGTTATAGAGGGACACATTGGACACGTGGAGCGGCATGTCCTTATCCACGACGCCGCCCACCACCCCCTTCACCGGATTCGGCTTGACATGCTTCTTCACGCGATTGACACCTTCGATCACCACGTGTTCGGCGCCGACGCGGCGAGCCACGGTCCCGCGCTTGCCCTTGTCCTTGCCGGCGATGACGATCACCTCGTCGCCCTTGCGAATCTTTTCCATGGCCGCCCCTAGAGAACTTCCGGCGCGAGCGAAACGATCTTCATGAACCGCTCGCTGCGCAGCTCGCGCGTCACCGGCCCGAAAATGCGCGTTCCGATCGGCTCCAGCTTGTTGTTCAGGAGCACCGCCGCGTTGTTGTCGAATCTGACCAGCGAGCCGTCGGGACGCCGCACGCCCTTGGCCGTCCTGACCACGACGGCGCTGTAAATGTCACCTTTTTTGACGCGCCCGCGCGGAGCCGCATCCTTGATGCTGACCTTGACGATGTCGCCGACGCTCGCATAGCGGCGCTTGGAGCCGCCAAGCACCTTGATACACATCACCGAACGCGCCCCGGTGTTGTCGGCCACGTCCAGAACCGTTTGCATCTGAATCATTTAAGTCTCCAACTTGTCCCGCCAAGGCGGTCAGTCTTGGAACCCTTTACGGGCAAAATCGCACGGCGAAACCGCCGGGCGCGAAAAGGAGGGCATTATACCCTCTTCGACGGAAAGCACAAGAGCGCAAAGGCATCAAATGGCCACGGCCTTTTCAAGCAGCTTGATCACCGCCCAGGACTTCGTTTTCGAAACGGGACGAATCTCCTGGATTTCCACGAGATCGCCGGCCCTGGCCTGATTGTCGCCGTTATGCGCATGGTACTTCTTCGAGCGCACGATAATCTTGTCATACATCGGATGCTTGACACGGCGCTCGACCAAAACCGTGACGGTCTTGTCCATCTTGTCACTGACGACGCGTCCGATCAGAGTACGCTTGCTTTTTTCTTCACTCATTGCAGTGCTGCCTTTTCACGAAGGAGAGTACGCACGCGGGCGATATCACGGCGAACCTTGCCGATCTGGCTCGGATTGTTCAATTGCTGCGTGGCTTTCTGCATACGCAAGCCGAACTGAGCCTTCAGGAGATCCAGAAGTTCCTTGTTCAGCTCATCGACACTTTTCACTCTAAGATCACTGGCTTTCATGTTCGATCACCCCAGGATACGGGTCACAAAAGTCGTTGGAATCGGCAATTTGGCGGCGGCCAGCGCGAACGCTTCCCGCGCGAGAGCCTCTCCAACGCCGTCCATTTCGTACAGCACCTTCCCCGGCTGGATCTCGGCGACGTAATACTCGGGATTTCCCTTGCCGTTCCCCATCCGCACTTCCGCCGGCTTTTTCGAAATGGGCTTGTCCGGGAAAATGCGAATCCAGATCCGGCCGCCCCGCTTGATATGGCGCGTCATCGCGCGCCGCGCGGCTTCGATCTGGCGCGCGGTCAAACGTCCCCGCCCGGTCGCCTTGAGGCCGAATTCCCCGAAACTCACGTTCGTTCCGCGAGTCGCGATTCCGGTATTCCGGCCTTTCTGCTCCTTGCGGTACTTCCTTCTAGTTGGTTGCAGCATCAGTCGTTCCTGCCTTTCTCACTCGTTTGGCCGGCGCTTTCGCCTCGCCCGCGGCGGCGGCGTTGGCGTTGCCCTCCACTTGTCCTTCTCCCCTGGGCTTGCCGGCCACGCGGCGCAGCTTGTCACCTTCCCCGGCGGACTTGGCGACCCGCCGCGGCTTGCGCGCCGGTTCCTCCGTCGGCGCCTCGGGCGGCGCGGCTTCGGGCTGTTCGTCCCGGTTCAGGATTTCGCCCTTGAAGACCCAGACCTTGACGCCGATGATTCCGTAAGTGGTCAAGGCCTCGGAAGTCGCGTAATCGATGTCCGCGCGCAAGGTGTGCAGCGGCACCCGGCCTTCGCGATACCATTCGCGCCGCGCGATTTCCGCTCCGTTCAGGCGTCCGGAACTCATGATCTTGATCCCCTGGGCGCCCAGGCGCATCGCGTTTTGCATCGCGCGCTTCATGGCGCGGCGGAACATGATGCGCTTTTCGAGCTGCTGGGTGATGGAATCGGCGATCAACTGCGCGTCAAGCTCGGGTTTGCGTATTTCCTCGATGCTGACATGCACCGGAACCCGCATGATTTTCTGCAATGCGGAACGCAGTTGATCGATTTCCTCGCCCTTTTTGCCGATCACCACTCCGGGACGCGCCGAGTACACCGTCACTCGCGCGTTCTTGGCGGGACGCTCGATCAGCACGCGCCCCACGGAGGCGTGCTTGAGTTTTTCCTTGAGGTAATCGCGAACCTGTACGTCCTCGTTCAGCATCACCGGGAAATTCTTGCTGTTCGCATACCAGCGCGACGACCAGTCGCGGGTCACCGCCAAACGAAAACCGGTCGGATGAATTTTCTGTCCCATTTCTTTTCCTTAATCTCCGACGGTCAAGAAAATATGACAAGTCGGCTTGACGATCCGGTTGCCGCGCCCCTTGGCCCTGGCGATAGATCGCTTGAGCACCACGCCCTTCTCCACATGGATGCTGATGACCTTGAGTTCATCGATATCGGCGCCATCGTTGTGTTCCGCGTTGGCGATGGCCGATTCGAGCACCTTTTTGACGATTCCCGCTCCTTTTTTCGGACTGAACGTCAAGATATTGAGCGCCTTATCCACCGGCAGGCCGCGAATCTGGTCGGCGATCAAGCGACCTTTCTGGTCCGAAAGCCGCACGCCGCGTAAAATAGCACGTGTCTCCATATTCATTCCTTTACTTCTTCGCCTTCTTGCCGGCGGTATGCCCCCTGAAGGTACGGGTCAGAGAGAATTCTCCCAACTTGTGACCGACCATGTTTTCCGTGACATACACGGGAATGTGTTGCTTGCCGTTATGCACGGCGATAGTCAGCCCGACAAAATCCGGAAGCACCGTGGAGCGACGCGACCATGTCTTGATCGGACGCTTGTCGCTCGTCGCGCGCACGGTCTCGACCTTCTTGAGCAAATGGGCATCGACAAACGGGCCCTTTTTTACGGAACGTCCCATGGTTCTCTATCCCTTAGCGTTTATGACGGCGCTGCACGATCATGGAAGTCGTGCGCTTGTTGCTGCGTGTGCGATACCCCTTGGTCTTCGTGCCCCAGGGACTGACCTGATGCATGCCCGACGCGGTCCTGCCCTCGCCGCCGCCATGAGGATGGTCGACCGGATTCATGACCACGCCGCGAACCGTGGGACGGATGCCGCGCCAGCGGTTCGCCCCGGCCTTGCCGATGGAGCGCAGGGTGTGTTCCTCGTTGCCCACCTCGCCGATGGTGGCGCGGCATTCGACGTGAACGCGCCGAATCTCGCCGGAACGCAATCTCAACTGCGCATGGACGCCTTCGCGCGCCAGCAACTGCGCCGACGTTCCCGCCGAGCGCGCGAGCTGCGCCCCCTTGCCCGGAATCATCTCGACGCAATGAATGGTGGTGCCCACCGGAATATTGCGGATCGGCAGGGTATTCCCCAACTTGATCGGCGCCTCGGAACCGCTGATGACCTGCTGGCCGACGCTCATTCCCTTCGGCGCGATGACATAGCGCCGCTCTCCGTCGGCATAGCACAGCAAGGCGATATCCGCGGTGCGGTTCGGATCGTACTCGATCCGCTCGACCCTGGCCGGAATACCGTCCTTGTTGCGCTTGAAATCGATCAGACGGTAATGCTGCTTGTGTCCTCCGCCCTGATGGCGGGTCGTCACGCGGCCATTGTTGTTGCGCCCGGCCTTTTTGCTCTGCGCTTCGAGCAGTCTGGCGTAGGGAGCGCCCTTGTGCAAATCCGGATTGACCACCTTGACGACGGCGCGGCGGCCGGGCGAAGTCGGCTTGACTTTGACGAGCGCCATTTATGCAACTCCTCCATCGACGAAATTGATTTCCTGCCCCGGCTTCAGGCTCACATACGCCTTTTTCCAGCCTTTCCGGCTTCCCATGCGGCGTCCGGAGCGTTTTTTCTTGGCCTTGACGTTGGCGATCTGCACGGATTCGACGGAAACCTTGAACAGCAATTCCACGGCGGCCTTCACTTCCGGCTTGGTCGCGTCCGGCGCCACGCGGAAAATCACCTGTTCGTTCTTGTCGGCGATATAAGTCGCCTTCTCGGAAATCTGAGGCGCGAGCAGCACCTGCATCAAACGTTGTTGATTCATCCCAGAATCTCCTCAAACTTGGCGACCGCGCTCCGGGTCAACAGCACCTTGGGGAAGCGGATCAAGGACACCGGATCGGTCTCGCTGACTTCGAGAACCAGCACGTTCGGCAAATTCCGGGAAGCAAGGAAAACGTTCTCGTCGAAGCTGTCGGTAATGACCAAAACATGGTCGTAGCCCAGGCTCTTGATCTTCCGGGCGAACAGTTTGGTCTTCGGCGCATCGACCGCGATGCTGTCGATCACCGCGAGACGATCCTCGCGGACGAGCTGCGACAGAATCGAGGCAACGCCTGCCCGGTACATTTTCCTGTTCAGCTTCTGATGGAAATTTTCATCGGGCGAATTCGGAAAAATCCGCCCGCCGCCGCGCCACAGCGGAGAGGACGACATGCCGGCGCGCGCGCGGCCGGTCCCCTTCTGGCGGAAAGGCTTGCTCGTCGTATGCTTGACTTGCCCGCGATCCTTCTGCGCGCGATTTCCGCCGCGCGCGTTGGCCTGATAGGCCACCACCACCTGATGGATCAGCGCCTCGTTGTACTCGCGTCCGAACAACACATCCGACGCCTGCAGGCGACTGGCTTCCTGGCCTTGCTCATCGATCAGCTTGAGTTCCATCATGCCCCCGCCTTGACAGCCGGGCGCACGACCAGATCCGATCCCTTGGAACCGGAAACCGCGCCCTTGACCAACAACAACTGACGCTCGACATCGACACGAATGACTTCGAGGTTTTGCTGGGTGCGCTTCACGTCACCGAGATGACCGGTCATGCGCTTGCCCGGAAAAACACGGCCGGGATCCTGATTCATGCCGATCGATCCGGGGGCCTTGTGCGACACGGAATTACCGTGCGAAGCGCGCTGCGAAGCGAAATGGTGACGCTTGATGCCGCCCGCGTAGCCCTTGCCGATCGTCCGTCCGGTGACGTCAACTTTCTGTCCGACGGAAAAAATCTCGACGCCGATCGAGTCCCCCGGTTTCAGGGTGGCGAGGTCCTCGGAGGAAACGGCAAATTCCCTGAGCACCATGCCCGCTTCGACGCCCGCCTTGGCGAAATGCCCCGCCAAGGGCTTGCTGACGCGGGAGGCGCGACGCTGGCCGAAAGCAACCTGCACGGCCGTGTAGCCGTCGCTTTCAGGCGTCTTTATCTGGACGACGCGATTGTCCGACACATCGAGCACCGTCACCGGCACGGACAAACCGTCCTCGGTGAAAATGCGCGTCATGCCGACCTTGCGTCCGACAAGGCCTAGACTCATGTTTATTCTCCTCTTGCCGGCTGCGATTGGCCGGCGAGCACTAAACAAAATGAGCGGCGCCGTTCGACGACGCCACCCGGTAAAAAGCGGCAATTATAGCCGGTTTGAAACGCCTATTGCAACTTGATTTCCACATCGACGCCGGCGGGAAGATCCAGCTTCATCAGCGCATCGACCGTCTTGTCCGTCGGATCGATGATGTCCATCAGGCGCAGGTGCGTGCGCATCTCGAACTGGTCGCGCGAGGTCTTGTTGACGTGCGGCGAACGCAGCACGTCGAAACGCTGGACGCGCGTCGGCAACGGCACCGGCCCGCGCACGACGGCGCCGGTGCGTTTGGCCGTCTCGACGATTTCCAGGGCTGACTGGTCGATGAGGCGGTAATCGAATGCCTTGAGCCGGATGCGGATTTTCTGGTTTTGCATTTTCTCGATTCCAAAGAGCAGGCGGATGGGAAAAGCCCATCCGGAATTCAGTCGTTACTCGACAATTTTGGCGACGACCCCGGCGCCGACGGTTCGGCCTCCTTCCCGGATGGCGAAGCGCAGACCTTCTTCCATCGCGATCGGGCAGATCAGTTTCACCGTCATTTGCAC
>JAISNE010000425.1 GCA_031276375.1 Accumulibacter sp. | reverse complement strand
ATTCTCGGGGCCCGATGCGAAGTAGCGTCCACTAACCGCCTGTCGGACAATCGTATTGAAATGTAATAATGCGAACTCACCCATAAAGGATGCCAGGAAATGAGCCGCTTCCATCCGATTGACCGCCATACGGGCTACCTGCTTCCGCCGTCCGTTGACGAATGGCTGCCGGAAGACCACCTGGCCCGGTTTGTTGTCGAAGTCGTTGAGGGTCTGGATGTCAGCGTCCTGGAGAAAGCCTATGCGGGTCGAGGCAGTACGGCGTATCACCGACGGCGAAAACGTGCTTGATGCGCAGCGTCTTTCCTTCCTCGATCAAGCCGATCAGCCGATCGATGTTCGGATGTTTGCCCGGATGATGCCGCGCATCCTCGGCATGTTCGGCGAATATCTCCAGTCCTTTTTTGGCGGCGTCCGGGGTGATCGCGCCGTAAATCTGCGCCAGATGGTTATACACGGCCAGCGAGCTTGCGCTGCCCGCCTTGTTTTCGATGACGGCGGCCACTTCATTGTCGCCGTCGAGCAGCCGGATCGCCGCCAGATGGGAGATTCCGGGGAGCTTTTTCAGGTTTTCCGCGAACTGGGGCATGGTGTTTTCTCCTCTCAAATCCGGCGCGCGAGTTCGGCCGCCTTGCCGGTGTAATCCCTGGGCGTCAGCGTCAGCAGTTCCCGTCTGGCCGCGTCCGGAATGTCCAGGGTTTCGATGAACTCCCGCATTTCCTCGCGCGAGACGCGCTTGCCGCGCGTCAAGGCCTTGAGTTTTTCGTAGGGATTGTCCATGCCGTAACGGCGCATCACTGTCTGGATCGCTTCGGCCAGGAGTTCCCAGTTGGCGTCGAGCTCGGCGTCCAGGCGAGCGGCGTCGGCTTCGAGCTTCCCCAGGCCGCGCCGCAGCGAATCGCAGGCGAGCAGCGTGTAGCCGAGCGCCACGCCCATGTTGCGCAGCACGGTGGAATCGGTGAGGTCGCGCTGCCAGCGCGAAATCGGCAATTTTTCGGAAAAATGCCGAAGGAGCGCGTTGGCGATGCCCAGATTGCCTTCCGAATTCTCGAAATCGATGGGATTGACTTTGTGCGGCATGGTCGACGAGCCGGTCTCGCCGGCTTTCAACTTTTGCCGGAAGTAGCCGAGCGAGACATAGCCCCAGATGTCGCGGTCGAGGTCGATCAGGATGGTGTTGACGCGCGCGAAGGCGTCGAACAGTTCGGCCAGCGCGTCGTGCGGCTCGATCTGGATGGTGTAGGGGTTGAACTCCAGCCCCAGCGACTCGACGAAGCGCCTGGCGAAGCCTTCCCAGTCGTGGTCCGGATAGGCCGCCATGTGCGCGTTGTAATTGCCGACCGCGCCGTTGATCTTGCCGAGCAGGCTCACTCCGGCAATCCGCGCGCGGCCGCGTTCCAGGCGATGGACCACGTTGGCCATTTCCTTGCCCAGCGTGCTCGGCGTCGCCGGCTGGCCGTGCGTGCGCGTCATCATCGGCAAGGCGGCGTGCGCCCGCGCCAGTTCGCGCAGGCAGGCGATCACCTGGTCCAGCGCCGGCAGCATAATCTCGTCGCGCGCCGTTTTCAGCATCAGCGCGTGCGCCAGATTGTTGATGTCCTCCGAAGTGCAGGCGAAGTGGATGAAGCCCGAGGCGCGCGTTACTTCCGGGTTGCCCGCGAGCCTTTGCTTGATCCAGTATTCGAGCGCCTTGACGTCGTGGTTGGTTCCGGTTATCTCGATCTCCTTGACCTCGGCCGCCTGCTCCGGATCGAAATCGGCGACGACCCGCTTCAGCTCGGCCACGGTCGCCGGCGAGAAGGCGGCAATCTCGGCGAAATGCGGCTCGGCGGCCAGCGCCTTGAGCCATTCGATCTCGACCTGGAGACGGCGGCGAATCAAGCCATATTCCGAGAACTGGCCGCGCAGGGCGTCGACCCTGGCGGCATAGCGGCCATCGAGCGGAGAAAGAGCGGTCAGCGGGGCAGTCAGCGCGGAAAGAGGGGCGGGAGTACCGGTCGGCATGGGGACGGGCCTTTGTGCTGTGCAAAAAAACAACATTTTACCCGTCCGGCAAAATCTTCGACAAATTCGGGCGCCGGCGATGGTATATAATCCGCGCCTTGACATACTTGTTCCTTACTCGCAGGAAGCCATGAAGCTTATCGGATCACTGACCAGTCCGTTTGTCCGCAAGGTGCGGATCGTATTGGCGGAAAAAAAGATCGAATGTGGATTCGAGATCGATTCACCCTGGTTGCCGGGATCGAATGTTCCCAACATCAACCCCTTGGGCAAGATTCCGGTTCTGGTGCTCGACGAAGATATCGTGCTCTTCGATTCGCGGGTCATCAGCGAGTATCTCGACAACGTGGCGCCGAACAACAAGCTGATGCCGGCGCCGAACCGCGAACGTTCCGAAGTCAAGTGCTGGGAAGCGCTGGCCGACGGCGTCAGCGACGCGGCGGCGCTGGTGTTTCTCGAAAGAAAGCGTCCCGAGGCGCAGCAAAGCGCCGAATGGATCGCCCGTCAAACGGACAAGATCGTCCGCGGCGTGGAATACATGGCCAACGATCTCGGTGACGGTTCATGGTGCATGGGCACCCATTTCACCCTGGCCGACATTTCCGCCGGTTGCGCGCTGGGTTATCTGGCTTTCCGTTTTCCCGAAATCGACTGGCGGGCCAAGCACCCCAACCTCGGCCATCTGTACGACAAGCTGATGCAGCGCCCGGCTTTCACGGAAACGGCGCCAAAAGACTGATATACCCGGCTGACGCGCCCCGCGGCGTTCCGCCGCTCGTCGCGCTCCATCTTCCACGGCTCAAAGGATCACGCCTCCGCCAAGGCATACCCGGCTTTCATACACCGCCACCGATTGTCCGGGCGTGACCGCCCATTGCGGCGCGGCGAAGCGGATGCGGCAAGCGTCCGCGTCGATGCTTTCGATTGCGCACGGCGCGTCGGCCTGCCGATAGCGCGTCTTGGCGCCATAAACCCAATGCGCGCGCGGCGCTTCGCCGGAAATCCAGGAAAGCTGCCCGGCCGCGAGATCGTCCGAAAACAGCGCCGGGTGGTCGTGCCCCTGTACCACGTACAGAATGTTGCGCGTCATGTCCTTCCTGGCCGCGAACCAGGCTTCGTGATCGCCGGTGGCGCTGCCCTTGCCATCCTTCACGCCGCCGATCCGCAAACCTTTGCGCTGACCCAGCGTATGGTAGGCCAGACCGTCGTGCTCGCCGAGCAGGCGGTCATCGTCGAG
The DNA here is from genome assembly GCA_031276375.1 of Accumulibacter sp. Taxonomy (GTDB): domain Bacteria; phylum Pseudomonadota; class Gammaproteobacteria; order Burkholderiales; family Rhodocyclaceae; genus Propionivibrio. The sequence goes on along the minus strand of JAISNE010000425.1, from coordinate 1,997 downwards.
ACCGCGGATTTCGCCTTTTTCCGGCGGCAGATAGCGCATCAGAAACTCCTTGAACGGCCGCTCGCCGATGAAACAGATGCCGGTGGAATCCTTTTTCAAGGCCACGTGCAGCCCGGCTTCCCCGGCCATCCCGCGCACGTCGCGCTTGTACAGGCCGGCCAGCGGGAACAGGGTCTTCGACAACTGCCGCTGGTCGAGGCGATGCAGGAAGTAGCTCTGGTCCTTGGCGCCGTCCTCGGCCTTGAGCAACTGGAAACGACCGTCGCCGGCATTCGATTCCCGCACGCCGGCATAATGGCCGGTGGCGATCCGCTCGGCGCCCATTTGCAGGGCATGGTCGAGAAAAGCCTTGAACTTGATCTCGGAATTGCACAGCACGTCCGGGTTCGGCGTGCGCCCCGCCCGGTATTCTTCCAGGAAAATGGAGAACACGCGCTGGCGGTATTCCTGGGCGAAATTCACCACCTCGACATCGATGCCGATGGTGTCGGCCACGCTCATCACGTCGATCAAGTCCTGGCGCGACGAGCAATACTCGTCGTCATCGTCGTCTTCCCAGTTCTTCATGAACAGGCCGACGACGTTCCAGCCCCGGCGTTTCAGCAACAGCGCGGCGACCGCCGAATCGACGCCGCCGGACAGGCCGACGACCACCGTTTTACCCTTGCCTTCATTCGCCGTCATCCGGATTCTCCCCACTCAGCCAGACGTCCAGCGGCATGACCGCCGCCGGATGCCCGTTGTCGAAAAACCAGCTATCGACGACGAAGCGCGCGGGCGCTCCGCCGTCCCCTTCATTCCGTTTTGCATCGTCATCCGGTATTTCTTCGATCAGCGCCGAATAATGCTGGAAGAGCACCAGGCGCAGGCGCAAGGCCGGTTCCAGCACACGATGGAAGCGCAGCAGGGCGCGCCGTTCCAGAAGGCGCAGCAGGCGCGTCGTGGTCAGCGCGTGGTCGATGCAGTCCATCCGGCCATAAATGGCGCCGTCCGGGTAGTTGCCGCCCCGGTCCGCGCCGATGGGCGACTGCCGGCCGGCCCATTCGAGCAGGCGGCCGACCGCTTCGCCGATGGCTTCGCGTTCCTCGGCCGGAGTGCGCGCGCGGCTCAACAGCGGGCGCAATTCCTCCAGTTGCGCGTGGCTGAAAATCACCTCGGCCTGGGTCAGGCAACCGTAATTGAAACACACCGACACCGGCTCGGATGCTTCGTCCGCCGCGGCGGCGGCGGACAGCGCCGCGGCCAGCAGCAGGCCCGCAAGCCGCGCGCTCATGCGTGCCGCGTGATGAGTTCCAGGGGATAACGCCTGCCGGCATGCCAATCCTCGACGCAGCGCAGGATCATCGGGCTGCGGTGCCGGTCGGCGCTGGCGCGGATTTCGTCGAGCGAGAGCCAGCGCGCCCCGAGAATCCCCGTATCGAGCGCCCGGCCGGCGTCGTGCCCGGTGATCTCGCCGCCGAAGGCAAAACGCAGGTAGGTGATATCCTTGCGCGGGTGATGCCAGTGATAGACGCCGACCAGGAAACGCGGCGCGAACGCATACCCCGTTTCCTCCAGCGCCTCGCGCACGACCGCTTCGTTCAACGCCTCGCCGCGCTCCAGATGGCCGGCCGGCTGATTGAACTGGATTCCTTCATCGGTTTCTTCCTCGACCAGCAAGAACTTGCCGTTGCGTTCGACGACGGCGGCGACGGTGACATGGGGTTTCCAAATCATGATGGGCTCGGGTTCCGCAAAATGCCCATTCTACCGCCATCCGGCGAGCGAAATCGGCTAGAATCCCGCCTTGTTCCTGCCTTGTTCCCGCGCCCGGACGCCTGCCGGAAAACGCTTCCGCCGTATCCCGGCAAAGTATCGCCGGCGCCGTTCGGCGAACCTTTCTTCCGGAAACCATCATGGCCGACAACCCCAGGACCGCCGAACTCAGCGCACACGATTTTTCCTTGCCATGCCCACCCGCCGGCGCTGCCGCCTGGAATCGGCGCTGGCGCGTCTTC
>JAISNE010000391.1 GCA_031276375.1 Accumulibacter sp. | reverse complement strand
AATCGCTCTGCGCTGTTCTGGTCAATCCAGCCACGCTCCATGCATTCTTCCAGGGTTTCCGCCAGTGTGGGCGGGCCTTTATCCAAGCCTGTTACATGACGCAGGTCAAAATACAGCGGTAGTGGCGCATCGTCGCCCTGCGCCCGCAAATTGCCCAGTTCCTGCGCCAGACGCTGGCAGGCAATGGTTTTCCCCATGCCATATTCCCCAAGCAGGGCGAAAAACTGCGAGGAATCCGCGCGCATCGCCCAATCCTTCAAGGCGCCTAGAATATTGATCCCTGCTTCCACGGACTGCTTCGTATTCTTCACTTCCTCGTTCGTGTTGACGAATATCCCGGTGCTCTCCACAACCGAACGCCCGGATTTTTGTATTTTGTCCAGATCACCGTAAGAAATCTGTTTTCCACCCCGCGGCGGTTCGCTCCAGTATCTTTCCAGCACCTCACGAACAACATAGGCGGCATTCTTCGCGGCACATTTCTGCCGCTGTTCTTTCTTCTGCGGATTGTCGTTTATGGAGCCATCCGCCCAGTCGCAGATGGCCTTTACGACCAGCCAATGAGTGAAATTGCTGTCATGAATGGGTTGGCTGTCGGCCGCATGATAGATTCCCACACCTTCCATTTCGCCGCCTATGACGCCACGCACACGTTTCACCAATGCGTCCCGGTATTTCTGGTCGTCGATCAATTTGTTCCCGGAAAGCAACGCGCCAAAGCGCAACGTGGGCCATGAGAACGTATCGCTCGCTTCCAGAGATTGATCCGCATGCCAAAACATTTGACGCAACCTGCTGCTGCACGAAAAGGATCCGCCCCGGTCTTCTGTTTCCCCGTTTGTTTGCCGGGTGAGTTCATAGTCGTAGACCGATGTCGCCACCAGCACATCACCAATGGCCTGTTCGCCTTTGTCAACGCCAAACGCAATCCCCACGCCAATGATGGCGTCAAGCTTGTTCCCGAATTCCTTGGTCAGCGCCTGACAGGTTTGCTGCGAGCGGTTTTCGCCCTGTTCGCTGACGCAATGGATCAGGGTCTGCCCATTTCTTCTGGCAAGGAGGTTGCAGCTTATGCCATCGGCGGGATAGGACTGCCATCTTCCATCTGGACAAAACGCTTCCAGTACGGCGGCAGTTTCGTGCGCATTGAATGTAACCAAGGCAATGATGGCTGCGTCCCTGGTGAAAACGCCTGACGTCCCGGCCAGCCGTCCTGACTGACCCCCCGCCAGATTCGATTTTGCCGCCGGGCCTTCAAACCAAACGACGCGCTTGTCGACCTCTGTGCTGGCGGAAATCCTCAGCGCGATCTTCACCCCTCGTTCTTCAGCGCGCTTGTTGACTTGCTTTGCCAAGAGATTCAGCGCCTGGTCGGTGGCGCTCGCATCGTCGGAAAGCTCCGGGTACAACTCCAGGAACACCTTTGAAACCTCGACCTGCGTACTATCAGGTTGGTACAAGTTCAGGATTTTTTCGATTTTTTCCCGATACGCCGCTTCAAGCCCGATTTTTTTCAAAACCTTGCGGGCGAAGTAGGCGGTGAGTACTTGCGTTGCCGTCATTTAAAACCTCCATTGTCGTTTATGATTTTTGGATAGTAGTTTTAAAGGCGGCGTATATCAATGGATTTTTGCTTTTTGTTGTCTCGTTTGATCATCTTGCCCTGGCGCCCAAGGCGTGTCAAGACCCGACACCGCATGATATTCCGCGACGGTCGCCATACAGGGGCGCCAGGTGTATCTACGCTTGTCCATGTGGAGGGGCAGAGAGAGGATCTTCGAGGACGTCTTGCGCAATGCGCTCAAACGTCTCCCCGAAGCGGCGGGGACGGCGTGGCTGAATGGCCACATCACCGACAGCATCGCACCGCTGCTTGATACGCCGTGAATTCTCGACACCGACACCACCATCAAACCGCTCTACGGCCATCAGGAACGGGATGCTGGCGAAAACGGCAAGGCGCGGGTCGAAACGCAGGCCGTTGAAAAGGCTTCGGCCAATGCGGCGGCGGCCATGCCGCCGATCTGTTTCCGGTTGTGAATCGGCAGGGCGAGCCGCCGTGGGGGATACATGACCATCAGCGTCGGCAGGCTCGCGCTCATGAAAAACGGATGGTTCTTCAAGCCGACCCACGGCGCGCCCTGCGCTCGACGGCGCCCGGAGGAAGGCTGTTGTCTATGGTCTTGCATTGACAGAAGCCTGTCGAGACAAGCTCCTGTTCCGCGAGAAACCCATGAGGATCATCGACGGATGATCCTCGGAAGAAGTCACTCCACCGGGGGAGCGGCGGGGTCGGGAATTACCGGGGAGATGGGAATATCCGTCTGTGGAGCACTGTTATTCGCGGAGGGCGTTTTACGCTTTCCAGCCTGTTTTGGCGAGGCGTTCTGTTTGGACCTTGCCGTGGCTTTCTGAAGCACTTTGGCCGCGCCCGATCTCCAGTCTGACAACGACTTTGCTTTCGTCCGCGCCACTTTCTGTGGCTTTGCCGCATTGCCCACGGTTTCCGCTTGCCCGGCGATGAGATATTTATCCCGGTCGCCAATCAGCCAGAACGGCCTCTTGCCGTGTCCATTCCAGGTTTTTCCCGTTTCCGGATTACGGTATTTGGGAGGAAGGGACGATTTTGCTTTCTTCTGCGCCCTTTTCTTCGACCCCACCGCACCGCCCGTGGCTTCCGCCTGCCCGTCGATGAGATATTTGTCCCGGTCGCCAACCAGCCAGAGCGGCCTCTTGCCGTGCCCGTTCCAGGTTTTTCCCGTGGCCGGATCGCGGTACTTGGCAAAGAGAATCTTTTTGCCGGCGGCGGAGACCGGAAGCGGTCTGCCGGCAACGGACCGCTTGGCGCCCGAAAACAATTCGGCAGGCTGAACGTCATACAGATCGATCAATTTGCGTATCTCGGCGACAGCGCGCTTTTTTTCGTTCTCCCGCAACGACAAAGCCTTTTTCTGAAGTACGGAAATTTTATCCAGCAACGATTGGTACGAGTCCATGAACGTCCCTTCCTGTCTGATCGATTGGGTTGAAAAGAAAGATGAAAAAAATGAGACAGCCAAGAATAATCCTTATTCCATTCATCGGCAAGTCCAATCATGATAAACGCGATCGATGGCACTGGCAAATGAAAAGAATGCGCAAGCCTTATTGGGAAAATGCGCCGGAGGGTTTGCTGCCGTACGGAGCGGTTTTCGGATAGCCCGCCAAATCAAGAAGATTGTTCCACGAGGCGGCCTCGAATCCGGGGAAATTCTGCGATCCGACCTTCAGGCTGGGGATTGCCATGTCCTTGCCAAACTGCTTGGCGACTTCGTCCATCTCTCCCTGGGTGGTAAACATCTTTTCCGAGAATGGAATGCCGCGCCCGTTGAGCAGAGTCCTGGCCTGGACACAAAGCTCCTTGCAGTTGGCCGTGGTGTAGAGGGTGACAGGGTATTTTCCCGCGGCCAGACGCGTGGCATAGGGCAACGTTTGTCCGCCTTCCTGCCCAGCGCCTTCTATCTGCCCAGCGCCTTCTATCTTTTCTACGGCGCGCATTCCAGGCGGAGGCGGCAGGTCCGAGTAAATGGTCTCTCCTTTTTCGGTGACCCAGCGATAGGTCGTCTGGGCGCCGCACGGCAAGGCAACGGCGACGGCGGCGAGAAAAGGAAGAAGGGAGTGGAATGAGAACATGATGTGATTCTCCGCAATGCTCAAACACTAGGCGGTAATCATACCACTGTGCCGCAACAAGGCATCGACCCGCGGATCGCGTCCACGGAAGGCGCGGAAGTTCTCCAGCGCCGGGCGGGCGCCGCCCATGGCGATGATTTCGTCGAGAAAGCGCCGGCCGACGTCCGGGTCGAACGGATCGCCCGCTTCCTCGAAAGCGGCATAACTATCGGCGGAAAGGACTTCCGCCCATTTGTAGCTGTAATAACCGGCCGCATAACCGCCGGCGAAGATGTGCGAGAAGCTGTTCGGGAAGCGGTTCCATGCCGGCGGAAAAATGACGGCGACTTCTTCGCGCACCGTGTGCAGCAGGTCGAGCACGCTGTCTTTTCCGCGCGGGTCGAATTCGCTGTGCAGCAACATGTCGAACAGGGCGAATTCGATCTGGCGCACGGTCAGCATGCCGCTCTGGAAGTTGCGCGCGGCGAGCATCTTGTCGAACAATTCGCGCGGCAGCGGTTCTCCGGTATCGACGTGGCTCGATACCCGGCGCAACACCTCCCACTCCCAGCAATAGTTTTCCATGAACTGCGACGGTAATTCGACGGCATCCCATTCGACGCCATGAATGCCGGAAACGCCGAGTTCCTCGACGCGCGTGAGCAAATGGTGCAGGCCATGACCGGCTTCATGGAACAGGGTTTCGACATCATCGTGCGAAAACGTCGCTGGCCGTGGTTTTCCGTCCTTTTCGCCGACCGGGCGCGGGAAGTTGCAGGCCAGATAGGCCACCGGCGTCTGCATGCCCGCCTCGGTGCGGCGGCGGGAAACGGCATCGTCCATCCAGGCGCCGCCGCGCTTGGTTTCGCGGGCGTAGGGATCGAGATAGAACTGGCCGACCCGTTCGCCGCGCGCGTCTTCGATGCGGAAAAAGCGCACATCCTCATGCCAAACGGGCGCGCTGTCTGGCTCGATGCGCACGCCGTAAAGCGACTCGACGACGTGAAACAGCCCGGACAATACCCTGGGTTCGGTGAAATACGCCTTGACGTCCTGTTCGGAAAAGGCGTAACGCGCCTGACGCAGCTTTTCCGAAGCGTAGCCCATGTCCCAGGCTTCGAGCGTTTCCAGGCGCAACTCCCGGCGCGCGAAGTCGCGCAGTTCGGCCACGTCCCTTTCCGCGAAGGGTTTGGCCTTGCGCGCCAGATCGCGCAGGAAAGCGAGCACCTGCTCGACCGACGCGGCCATCTTGGGCGCCAGCGATACTTCCGCGAAATTGCGATAACCGAGCATTCGCGCCTCTTCCTCGCGCAGCGCGAGAATGCGCCGGATCAGCGGCGTGTTGTCGAGTTCGGCCGGGCCGAACTCCGCGGCGCGCGTGGCGGAGGCGCGGTAAAGCGCCTCGCGCAGGCGGCGGCTGTCGGCGAACCGTTGCACCGGCCAGTAGGAAGGCATATGCAGAGTGAATTTCCAGCCCGCCTTGCCGTCTTTTTCGGCGGCCTCGCGCGCGGCCTGGATCACGTCGGACGGCAGTCCGGCCAGTTCCTCCTCGCTGGTGACGATCTCGGCGAAAGCGTTGGTCGCATCGAGGAGGTTCTCCGAAAATTTGGCGGCGAGCGCGGCGAGTTCTTCCTGGATGGCCTGGAAGCGCGGCTTTTTGTCTTCCGGAAGCTCGGCGCCCGACAGGCGGAAATCACGCACTTCGTTGTCGACGATCCGGCGCCGGGCCGGCGAGAGCGTGGGATAGGCCGCGCTCTCAAGAATGGCCTTGTATTTTGCGAAGAGTTTCAGGTTCTGGCCGAGTTCGGCGTAAAAGCGGCTGATTTCCGGCAGCATCAGGTTGTACGCTTCACGCCAGTCCGGAACATCGTTGACCGAATGCAGGTGGCCGACGATGCCCCAGGCGCGCGTCAGGCGCTCGATGCCGTCGGCCAGCGGCGCGGCGAAGTTGTCCCATGTCGCCGGCCGCGGATCGCCGGCCAGGCGTTCGATCAGCGCCCGGTTGTCGGCGAGCAGTTGGACGATGGCCGGCTGAACGTGTGCCGGAGCAATCGCGTCAAAACGGGGCAGGCCGGAAAAGTCGAGCAGCGGGTTGGATTCGCTCATGTTTTCGTGTTCCGTGAAGAAGCGGGCGGCCGTGGCCGCCCGCGCGGAGGGAAAGGTGAAAAATGAAACGCGGGAACGGGATGAACGGGGAAATCGGAAGCGCCCTCCCCGCGTCCTTGCCTTTCACTCATCAAGATCCAGTTTCCGGCCGGTGAGTTGCTCATAGGCCCCGATATATTTGGCGCTGGTATACGCGATGACATCGTTCGGCAGCGATGGCGCCGGAGCCTTCTTGTTCCAGCCCTGCGCTTCCAGATGGTCGCGCACGTATTGCTTGTCGTATGACGGCGGATTGCCGCCGGGCCGGTACGCGGCGGCGGGCCAGAAGCGCGAGGAGTCCGGCGTCAACGCTTCGTCGATCAGGTACAGCGCGCCCGCGGCGTCGATGCCGAATTCGAATTTCGTGTCGGCGATGATGATGCCGCGCTCCAGCGCGTAAGCAGCCGCCGCCGAGTAAAGCGCGATGGCCGCCTCGCGCGCCTGCTCGGCGATCCGCGCGCCGCTCTTGCCGGAACCTTCGAGCGTCCCGGCCAGCGCCACGTCGCAGTTGATCCGCGCCTGCTCGAAGGAAATATTCTCGTCGTGCGCGCCCTGCTCGGCCTTGGTGGCCGGAGTGAAGATCGGTTCCGGCAGACGGGCCGCCAGTGGCAGCCCGGCC
>JAISNE010000379.1 GCA_031276375.1 Accumulibacter sp. | reverse complement strand
GCTCAGCTTCGCCGTCGCGGCGGGTTTGCTGCTGCTCGTCCGGCTTCTCGTTCCCGAGGCTTACGTCATGCCCGCTTCGTCGCTGGCGCTGCCGTTTCTCGGCATCGGCGCCTACGTGGTGTGGGGACGGTTCAAGCTTCCCGGAAAGGCTCGCGTGGAGGCGACCGTCGAGGCGGTCAAGGCGATGTCCCGACGCGAGTTCTCGGCGCTGATGGAGCAGGCGTATCTGCGCGAGGGCTACACCGTGACGCCCCTGGCCGGGCTGGCGGATTTCAAACTGGTCAAGATGGGCAAAATGACACTGCTCTGCTGCAAGCGATGGAAAGCCGCCAGCCACGGTCTCGAACCCTTGCGCGAACTGGACAGGCAGCGGGACGCGGAAAATGCCAATGACGCTTTCTACGTCGCGTTGGACGACTTGTCCGATAACGCGCGCGACTTCATCGGGAAGCACCGCATCCGGCTCCTCGCCGGACAGGAATTGGCCGCTCTGCTGCGGTTGCCCAGGCGCCGGAAAACAGCCGACGGAGAACGAAAGACGAAATGACCGGCGCCGCTGGCGGCTGCGTCGCGGAGCGGTTCACCCCGCCGGGCGTGATGCCAAGTTGCGGTCAAATCATCGTGATACGCCAAAAATGACGGCGGTACAGCGAGCCTGCGGCTCGCATTGCGGGCGGGACGCCCGCGCTCCGGTTCGAAGGACGGAGGACAGAAGACCGAAGACAGTAGTATTTGCGGCGCGTGGCGCCGGTAACTGGCTGTCCTCGGTCATCCGGACCGGGAGCGCGGGCGTCTCGCCCGCTTCGTGGGACTCTACAAAAAATGACCGAAATCCCGATACGTCAGACTTGCATATCAACGGCCTGTTGAGCGCGACTTGGCATGAGGCGGCGAAAATCAGCGGGAGCCGGGGGAGGCTCGGGAGTGGGAGTTGGCGACTCGCCACAGCAGCCAGCCCAGGAAAATGGCCGCAAAAACCAGGCTCAGGGTCATCGCCAGCCAGAAACCGGAGATGCCCATCGGGCGCGGCGAGCGTAAGGCCAGCCACCAGCCGCCGAGCAGGCCGACGCCCCAGAAGGCCGTGACGTGCGCCAGCATCGGCGCGAAAGTGATCTTGTAGCCGCGCAAGGCGTGGGCGGCGACCGTCTGCACCGCGTCACACAGCTGATTGGCCACCAGATAGACGATCAGCGACAGGCAGATGCCGCGCAGCGCCGGATCGTCGGTATAGGCGTCGACCAGCGCCGTTCTGCCGAGCCACAGCGCCGCGCCGAGCAGCGCCGACACCAGCGTGGCGATGGCGATGCCGGCAACGGCGGAAACGCGGGCGCGGCGCCAGTCGCGGGCACCGGCGGCGTGGCCGACGCAGGGCAGCGTGGCCAGCCCCAGCGACAGTGGCAGCATGTAGAGCACGCCGGCCAGGTTGGCGACGATGCGATGGCTGGCCACGACATCGGTGCCCAGGCGCGCGACGAACAGCGCGATGAAGGTGAACGCCGAGATTTCGATGAAACCCGAAAGTCCCATCGGCATTCCCAGGCGCAGCAACGCCACCTGCGTCTCCTTGCGCGGACCGCGCCAGCCGGCAAACAGCCGGTAGGCGCGCAGCCTGGCGCCGCGGCGCATGTACAACGCGCCCGCGGCCAGCGCCAGCCAGGCGATCAGCGCGTTCGAGACGCCGCAGCCGACCACCCCGAGCGGCGCGCCGCCCCCGCCACCCCACTCGACCGAGACCAGCGCGCTGGCCAGCGCGCCGTGGATCAGCGTGCAGAAGAGCGAAATGGTCATCAGCGGGCGAGGCAGGCCGACGGCGATGCAGAAGGCATAGAAAACGCGGTACAGCAGCACCGCCGGCACGCCCCAGGCCAGCATGGCCAGATAGGCCCGCGCCTTGGCGTCGACCGCCGCTTCGAGCGACGAGAGTTCGAGCAGGAAATCGGGATAAAGCAGACACAGCGCGCCCGGAACGGAAAGGAGGAGCGCCAGCCAGAATCCCTGGTGCAGCACGCCGGCGAGTTCGCCGTCCCGGCCCGCGCCCTTGAGCTGCGCGACGATCGGCGACACCGCCTGCGCGACGCCGGACAGCGACAGGATGACCGTGATGTAGATGCCGCCGCCGACCGCCACCGCGGCCAGATCGTCGGTATCGTGATGCCCGAGCAGCACCGTGTCGATCACCGGCATGCCCATCGAAACCAGATGCGCGATCAGCATCGGCCAGGCATAGCCGGCGATCAGGCGGGATTGCTGGACGAACATCGCGCGGGTATCGATGGCGGCGCGCGGCAAGCTCATCTGGATTCATCCGCCGCCCGCTTGATCGGCACGTAGCCGACATCGGCGATGAGTTGCTGCCCCTCGTCGCCCAGGAACCAGTCGCGCAGCTTCCTGGCGTTTTCCGAGAGCGGCCGGGCGGTGACGATGTAAAGCTCGGAGACGAAGGGATAGGCGCCGTCGCGGATGTTCTCGACCGTCGGCGCGACGCCGTTGACCGACAGCAGGCCGACGCCGGGAACCGTATTCATCGCCGTGGCGTAGTAGCGGAAGGAATAACCGATGGCGTTGGCGTAATTGCGGTAGTCGGCGACCGCCCGGATGATGCCGCCCATCGAGGCGTGGTATTCCGCTTCGAGCGCCTTTCTCATCGGCGCGCCGCGCATGACGAGCTGTTCCATCGTGCTCTGGCTGCCCGAATCCGGGTTGCGCTGGAAAGCCAGTATCTTGCCGGCGGGGCCGCCGAGCGCGCTCCAATCGTCGATCTCGCCGCGATAGATGGCGCGGATCTGGTCGACGCTCAGGTTCTTCACCGGATTCTGTTCGTTGACCAGGAACACGAAAGCCTCCCGGCCAATCGGAGTCAGCGTCAGCCGGACTCCGCTCCGCTCGGCGAGTTCCCGCTGCGCCGCCGACGGCGCGGCGACGAAAATCATCTCCGTCTCGCCGGCGATCAAACGCTCATACGCCCCCGGCGTGTTGGTGCACTCGACGGCGTTCTTCCTCGCGTCCTCGTCGCCGTCCGCGCCGTTTTCCCTCGCGTAGATCGCCCGCGCCGCCGCGCCGTAGACCGGCAGCAGCGCGATGGCGCCGTCCAGCCTGGGATAGTCGCGCTCGATGACGAGGGAAGGCGTCTTCCGCGGGCGCACCAGCTCGCTGTCCTCGGCAAACGGCCAATACCCGTATTCCGAGTACGAACCGGCCTCCTTGACCTCCCTTTCCGGGTCGTCATGAAAAACGCTGAGATACTGCGCGTAATGTATCGCGCCGGAAACGGCCATGAGCGCGGGCACGAGCAAGAACGTCGGCACGGCATGCCGGCCGCCGCGCGTGGCGAAACGCTTTCCCCACCGGGTTCCAAGCGCGAACGCGGCGATGAGGATCATCTGGGAAACGGCGACGATGAGCGGACAAATCCAGAAATCGCCGGTGAAGGAGGCCACGAAAAGAACGCCCAGGTAGCTCGCGAAAGGCCAGAAAAGCCCGACGAACAGATAGGGCAGGCGCGGGCTGTCGTTGATTTTCGTGAAATCCCCGCCGCAAGCCAGGGAATAGAGGATCCACGCCAGCAGGAAATAAACGATGGGCGCGATGAACGGCGCGTAGCGCGCGAGAAAGCTGTCCGGTAGATCGGCTTTTTTGCCATACAGAAAAGCGATGAACGGGATCAGGAAAGCGACCCCGAAGACGATTCCGTAAACAGCAAGTTTTTCCAGGGAATATGTCGCGCAGACCACGAGGCCGGCTTGCACGGCGAGAGGGAGGGCGAACAGCGTCAAGCCGATGGTTTTGGCGCAATATTTTTGCGTCACGAAGCGGCCCGGCGGGTCGGTTTTTTCACCACGGGAAAAAGCGATGAACAGGGTCAGGGAAATGACGGTTCCGAAAACGATACCGTAAACGGCAAGATTCGCCGCGATGCTGTCGATATACAGCACGCTGGCCATGAAGCCGGCCTGCGACACAAGGGGCAGAGCGACCAGCAGCACGCCGACGATTTTGCCCCGATAGTTTTTCATGTCCATGATTCCGCTATTTTCCACGCTCCGGTTCGGAGGACCGAGGACAGAAGATCGAAGACAGTAGTATTCGCGGCGCGTGACGCCGGTAACTGGCTGTCCTCTGTCATCCGGACCGGGAGCGCGGGCGTTTCGCCCGCTTCGTGGGACTATACAAAAATGACCGGAATCCTGATACGTCCGTCTTGCGTATCTGTCAAGACCCGCCCCTCGGAACCGACAATTCGCTTGAAGCTTCCGGTCACGCCTCCGCGCTTGCC
>JAISNE010000361.1 GCA_031276375.1 Accumulibacter sp. | reverse complement strand
ACCAGACCGCCGGGGTCCTGCTTGATGTCGAAGACTTCGTCGCTGTTCGAGGCGTGCGCGTCGAGCATGCGCTGGCGCATTTCCAGCACCTCGCTCTTCAGCTTCGCCAGATCGCGTCTCTGGCGCAGGATGCCGGTGCGGATGGACTCGAAGCGTTTGCCGACTTCCGGGGAGCCGGCGCAAAAGCGGGCGCGCGTCGCCGCCTGGTGTTCCCACACCCAGGCCTTGGTCATCTGGTATTCGCAGAACGCATCCACCGAACAGACCAGCAGGCCCGAATCGCCGTTCGGCCGCAGGCGGAAGTCGGTCTCGAACAGCATGCCGGCGGAGGTCTGGCTGGTCAGCCAGGTGTTCAGGCGCTGCGCCAGGCGGGCGTAGAGTTCGCCGATGCCCGGTTCCGGGTCGTCGTGCAGGAAAACCAGGTCGAGATCCGAGCCGTAGGCCAGTTCCTTGCCGCCCAGCTTGCCGTAGGCGATGACCGCGAATTTCGGCGGCTGGCCGGGGCGCGGGTGGCGTTCCCGCAGCCGTTCCCAGCACAGATCGAGCGTGGTCTGCACGATGATGTCGGCCAGTTGGGTCAGATGGTCGGCCAGCCGCTCGACCGTTTGCAGTCCGGCGATGTCCTGCGCCAGCAGGCGGAAGACCTGGGCGTGGTGTTCCTCGCGCAGGATGTCCATTTCGCGTTCGGTGTCGCCGGCTTCGCTGGACAGGCGCGCGTCGAGGTCGTGCTTGAATCCTTTCCAGTCGGTCGCCACGTCGTACAGGCGCGGGTCGATCACTTCGTCGAGGAGAATCGGGTGGCGGGTGAGATAGTCCGCCGCCCAGGCCGAACTGCCGACGATCTCGGCGACCTTGGCCAGCGCCTGCGGGTGCTGTTGCAGCAGCGCGAGGTAGGCGCCGCGCCGGCCGATCGTTTCGACCAGATCGAGGCAGCGCAGCCAGGTGGCGTCGGGCGTCCTGGTGGCGGCCGCGGCTTCGATCAGGCGCGGGCCGATGGCGTCGAGCCGCTCGCGGATCGGCGTGGCCAGTTGCTGATACTTGGCGCTTCGCCGGAAGGCGCGCAGGCGTTCGAGCATCGCCGCGGGATGGCGGAAGCCGAGATTGCCCGCCGTTTCCAGCGCGTCGCCGCCCTCGATCTGTTCGAACCACAGGCCGGCGAGGGCATGCGTGCCGTCGAGGGGATCGGCGAAGATTTCATCGAAGTGCCGGGCGACGTTCCGCCGGTGGGTTTCCAGCACCGCGATGAGCGCCGGCCAGTCGGCGAAATCCATCGCGCGGGCGATCCGCGCGCGCTCCGGCTCGCCGGTGGGCAGCATGTGCGTTTGCGCGTCGTCGACGTATTGCAGGCGGTGTTCCAGCCGGCGCAGGAATTCGTAGGCCGCGATCAGTTCCTTTTCGCTGTCGGCCGGCAGCAGGCATCGCTCCACCAGCCGCGGCAGCACTTGCAGCGTCGGGCGCAGGCGCAGCGCCGCGTCGTGCCCGCCGCGGATGAGCTGGAAGACCTGCGCGGTGAATTCGATCTCGCGGATGCCGCCGGGGCCGAGCTTGATGTGGTCGATCCGGTCCCGGCGCGCGACTTCGCGGCGAATCTGCGCGTGCAGATCGCGCATGGCGTTGATCGCGCCGAAGTCCAGGTATTTGCGATAGATGAAGGGGCGGGCGGTGTTTTCCAGCGCGCTCCGCCATTCCGCTTGCAGGTTGTCGCCTTCGTTCATGACCCGCGCCTTGATCCAGGCGTAGCGTTCCCATTCGCGGCCCTGCGTGACGAAGTAGTATTCCAGCGAACCGATCGAGGCGACCAGCGCCCCGGAGTCGCCGTTCGGGCGCAGGCGCATGTCGACGCGGAACACCCGTCCGTCGCCGGTCATCTCGCCGAGCGCGGCGATCAGCCGCTTGCCCAGGCGGGTGAAGAACTCGAAGTTTTCGAGCCGTTTTCCGCCGTCGGGCGCGCCGGCCGTTTCGCCGTCTTCCGGATAGACGAAGATGTAGTCGACATCGGACGATACGTTCAGCTCGCGCCCGCCGAGCTTGCCCATGCCGATCACCAGCATGCGCTGCGGCCGGCCATGCGCGTCCAGCGGTTCGCCGAAGCGCGCGGCCAGCCGGCGGTGCAGGAAGCCGAGCGCGTGGTTGGTGGCGACGTCGGCCAGCGCGGTCATCGTTTCGAACACTTCGGAGAGCGGCGCCCGCCCGCCGAGGTCGCGCACCATCAGCGCGGCCATGACGCGCTGGCGCAGGCGGCGCAGCGCGCGCTGCAAGTCGTCCTCGCCGGCAATCGTTTCAGCCTCCAGGAAGTCGCGCATCGGGCCGCCGGACAGCGGCGCGTCGGCGTGCTCGCGCACCCAGCCGGCGACGTCCGCGCGCGATGCCAGCAACTGGCGCAGGAAACGGCTGTGCGACAACGCGGGTTGCCAGGATTCGGGGAATTCGGAAAGTTCGGAAAGTTCGGGAAGTTCGTGGGAAGCGGATTCGCGCATGTTGGTCGATTTTGTCGTGTCCGGGGGAACCGGCTCCGGCCGGTCAAGGCCAAAGCCGTTACAATGGCCGCTTTGTCGGTCTCGCAAGCAGTGCTCCATTCTAGTGACGTTTAAAGCAATCTGGCAAAGCCTATTCGCGGGCGGCCTCCCGGCGCGCGGGAACAATTTGCGCGCGGCGCTCCATCGCCGCTGCGGTTTTCTCTCGCCGTCCATCGCGGGGCGGCTGGCGCGCGTATTCGCGTGGAGCGTGTGCGGCCTCTATTTTCTGTTCATCCTGCTGGTCCTGTCGCTGCGCTACGCGGTCTTGCCGAACGTCGAAAACTATCGCCCGCTGATCGAGCGGATAGTCGCGGACAGCATCGGGCTGAAGGTGGACATCGGCCGCATCGAAGCGGATTGGGACGGCATTCATCCCGAACTGACGCTGTACGACGTCAGCGTGGCCGACGTCGAGGGACGCCCGGCGCTGGCGTTCCTGCGCGTCGACACGGTGCTGTCGTGGTGGTCCGTGGTGGAAATGCGTCCGTGCCTGCGCCTGCTGCGCATCGACGAGCCGACCTTGCACATGCGGCGCGGCGGCGACGGCCGGTTTTTCATCGCCGGCATTCCGCTTTTCCGCGGCGACGAGGGAAACGAGCGGAACGAACGGAACGAGCGGAAAGGCGGCAAGGGCGGAATCTCGTCGTGGGTGTTCGAGCAGCGCCACATCCGCATCGGCGGCGCGACGCTGGTCTGGGAGGATGAGTTGCGGGGCGCGCCGGCGCTGGTCATGGAGGAGGTGAATATCGCCATCGACAACGATGGGCGGCATCACCGCTTCGGCCTGACGGCGCTGCCTCCCGACGGTTTCGCGTCGCGCATCGACCTGCGCGGCGATTTTCGCGGCAGCGATTTCGGCGCGCCCGGCAAATGGCGCGGGCAGGCCTTCGCCGAGGTCGATTATGCCGATCTGGCGGTGTGGAAGCGCTGGGTGGACTATCCGCTCGCCCTGACGCGCGGGCGCGGCGCGGCGCGCGTCTGGCTGAGCTTTGCCGGCGGCGGCTTGCGCGAGGTGACGGCGGACATGGCGCTGCGCGGGGTCGATCTTCGGTTCGCCGAAAAATTGCCCGCGCTGAGTCTCGAAAGCCTGTCCGGCCGCTTGCGGGTGAATTTCCTCGACGACGGTTTCATCCTGGACGGACGAGAACTCGCGCTGTCGTCGCGCGCGGCGCGAGCCGGCGGCGGCGAGGAAGCGATACGCATCGATCCGGCCGATTTCGAGATCGAGTGGCGGCAGAACCGCGAATCCGGCGCGACCGTCGGCAAGGCCGGGATCAGCCGCCTGGATCTCGGCGCGCTGGCCCGCCTGGCCGCCTATCTGCCCTTTGACGCCCAGTCGCGGCAGTTGCTCGAAGACTACGCGCCGCGCGGCGAGGTCAGCGCATTCCTCGCGCGTTGGTCGGGCAGCGCGGAAAAATTGAGCGAATATTCGCTGGAGGCCGGCGTGCGCGATCTTGGCCTGCGCGCCAAGGGTTATTTCCCGGGTTTTTCGGGCATCACCGGCGCCCTGGAGGCGAGCGAGACGGGCGGGAAGGCGGTGCTGCGCTCGGGCGAATCGTCGATCGATCTGCCGGCGGTTTTTCCGGAATCGCTGATCCGGCTCGATTCCCTGAACGCCCAGGTCGCCTGGAAGATCGACGGCGACGCGCTGGAAGTCGAGCTGGCGCGGGTCGATTTCGCCGGTCCCGAAGCCGCCGGTTCGGCGCAGGGCAAATATCGCGCGACTGGCGACGGTCCGGGCATCGTCGACCTGAGCGCCGCGTTGACGCGCGCCGAGGCGCGCGCCGTCTGGCGCTATCTGCCATATGCCGTGGGCCGGGGGGCGCGCCACTGGCTGCGCGATTCGCTGCTGGCCGGCAAGGCCACCGAGGCGCATCTGGTGCTGAAAGGCAATCTGAAGGATTTCCCGTTTACCGACAAAGACACCGGACGATTCCTGGTGACGGTCAAGGCGCGCGACGCGGTGCTCGACTACGGCGCGGGCTGGCCGCGCATCGACGACATCCAGGGCGAGCTGCGCTTCGAGGGCAAGGGCATGACCATCGAGGCGCGGCAGGGGCGGATCCTCGGGGCGCGGCTCTCCGCCACGCAGGCGCGCATTCCCGACTTCGACGCCCCGGTGTCGACGCTGCTGGTCAAGGGACAGGCCGAGGGTCCGACCGCCGAATTCCTGAAGTTCATCGAGCAAAGTCCGGTGGGCGAACAGATCGGGCACTTTACCGAAGGTCTGCGCGCCGCCGGCAACGGACATCTGGAGCTTGACCTGACGCTCCCGCTCGACGAGAAAAAGTTCCATGAAGCGAAAGTGGCGGGCGTTTACCGTTTCATCGCCAACGAAATGAGCTTCGACGACGCGCTGCCGCCGTTGCGCCGAATCGATGGCCAGCTTCGTTTTTCCGGCAGCGATCTTGTCGTGCCGGGAATCGACGCCGTGCTGTTCGGCGGGCCGCTGAAGATTCGCGGAGGCTTGCGGAAAGACGGCCGCGTGCTGATTACCGCCGACGGCGTGGCGGACATCGGAGAGCTGCGCCGGCAATCCGCGCATCCGGCGCTGGCCGGGCTGTCGGGAAAAACGCCGTATCGCGGGGAAATCCGGATTCGCGGGCGCAACGCGGATCTGCTGCTCGAATCGAACCTGGTCGGGCTGGCCTCGACCCTGCCCGAGCCGTTCGCCAAGGCCGCGGCCGACGCGCTGCCGCTGCGCTTCGAAACACGGCTGCTGCCCGCGGCGCGGTGGGACGCGGCGGTCCGCGACCAGCTCAGCGCCTCGCTCGGAATGAGGCTGACGGCGCGGATCGTCCGGCGGAAAACGCCCGGCGGTTTCACGCCGGAACGCGGCGCCATCGCCATCGGCCGTTCGCTGAACATGCCCGAGAAGGGCTTGACGCTCGACGTGACGGCCAGACGCCTGGACCTCGACGTCTGGCAAAAGCTGTTCGGCGCGGTGTCTTCCGGCGAGCCGGACGAGGACGCTCTCGCCTGGCGGCCCGACGCGCTGAGCCTGCGCGCGGGCGAGCTGGTGGCGCGCGGCATGTCCTGGAACGACATCGAACTGTCGGCCGCCGTGGATCGGCAACAATGGCAAGTCCGGGTCGATTCGCGGCAGGCGGCGGGCGAACTCGTCTGGGACGGCGCGGACGGCGGACGGCTGGCCGCGCGCCTTGGCCGCCTGGCCATCGAACGTTTGCCGGAGCAGTCCGCGACGGATGCCGCCAAGCCGGCGAGCCGTCCGCCGGCGCTCGATGTCGTCGCCGACGATTTTTCCGTGCGGCGGATCAATTTCGGGCGTCTCGAAGTGCGGGCGAACAACGACGGCGCCGCGTGGAATCTCGAACGCATCCAGGCGTCGAATCCGCACGGAATGCTGACCGGCAAGGGAAGCTGGCGGCAGGACGGCGGCGGCGGTCTGACGCAACTGGATTTCAAACTGGACAGCGGCGATGTCGGCGGCCTGCTCGCGCGCCTGGGCTATCCGGGCAGCGTGCGGGCCGGGACGGCGCAACTGGAAGGAAAGCTGGCCTGGAACGGCGCTCCGACGGAGATCGATTTCGCCTCGATGAACGGCCATCTGCGCCTCAAGGCGGCCAAGGGGCAATTCCTCAAGCTCGATCCGGGCGCCGCCGGCAAGCTGCTCGGCCTGATCAGCCTGCAGAACCTGCCGCGCCGGATATCGCTCGATTTCAAGGATGTATTCAGCGAAGGACTGGCCTTCAACGCCGTCTCCGGGAGAATGGCCGTGCAAAAAGGCGTCATGCGCACCGACCGCCTGCGCATCGACAGTCCGGTGGCGCGGGTGCTGATGCGCGGCGAGGTCGATCTGGCGCGGGAAACGCAGCGCCTCGAAGTCACGGTGCGGCCGGAACTCGGCGATACCGCCGCGGTGGGCGTGGCCATGGTGCATCCGGCGGCGGGCGTGGCCACCTGGCTGGCCAGCAAGGTGCTGAAGAATCCGCTGGGAACGGTGTTCAGTTACCACTACCTGATCACCGGCGCGTGGGACGATCCGAAAGTCGAGAAACAGGCCGCGCCGGCTTCCGGCGACGACGATCCTTCAGGAGGAGCCAATGAACCGGACGCGCATTGAATCGGGCATTGAACCGGCGAAGCCGCCGAAAGACGCCCGCATCGCGGCCATCCAGATGATTTCGACCCCGCGGGTGGAAGACAATCTGCGCGCCGCCGCCGCGCTGATTGCCGAAGCCGCCGCGCAGGGCGCCGAACTGGCCGCGCTGCCCGAGTATTTTCCGATCATGGGGCGCGACGCCGACAAGTTCGCGGCCAGCGAACGCGACGGCAACGGCCCGATCCAGGAATTCCTCGCCGCGACGGCGAGACGGCACGGCATCTGGCTGGTCGGCGGTTCGCTGCCGCTGGCCGCCGATGTTCCCGGCAAAGTACGGAACACCTGCCTGGTGTTCGATCCGCAAGGCGCGCGCGCGGCGCGCTACGACAAGATCCACCTGTTCGGCTTCCAGAAGGGCGAGGAACGCTACGACGAGCGCGCGACGATCGAGCCGGGCCGTCAGCCGGTGACTTTCGCGGCGCCGTTCGGGCGGGTGGGTCTGTCGATCTGCTACGACCTGCGTTTCCCGGAGCTTTTCCGCGCGCTCGGCGAAATCGACCTGCTGGTGCTGCCGGCGGCCTTCACCGAAGTGACCGGGCGCGCGCACTGGGAAATCCTGCTGCGCGCCCGCGCCATCGAAAACCAGTGCTACGTCCTCGCCAGCGCGCAGGGAGGAGTCCACGAAAACCGGCGCGAAACGCACGGCAACAGCATGCTGATCGACCCGTGGGGCGAAGTGATCGCCCGCCATGCCAAGGGCGAGGCCGTGGTCGCCGGCGAACTCGCCCACGCCCGCCTCGCCGAAGTCCGCGCCACCCTGCCCGCCCTGTCGCACCGAGTTCTTGAACACGAAAACGACCGATGATTTTCTGTCCTCTGTCCTCTGTCCTCTGTCCTCTGACCCCCTGCCCCCCATGACCGAAAAAGCCCAATCCCTGCTCCTGCAAGCCCAAGACATCCTGCTGACGCCCTATGGCCTCGACGAGAAGGAACTGGCCAGGGTGCTCGGCCACATCGCGGCGCACGAGGTCGATCATGCCGATCTGTATTTCCAGTACTGCCGCTCCGAGGGCTGGAGCCTGGAAGAAGGCATCGTCAAGTCGGGCAGCTTCAACATCGACGAAGGCGTCGGCGTGCGCGCGGTGAGCGGCGAGAAAACCGCCTTTGCCTATTCCGACGACATCAGCCTGCCGGTGTTGTCCGACGCCGCGTCGACGGTGCGCGCCATCGCCGCGGCGGGACAGCGGCGGCGCGTGCGCCGCGGCGCGTTCAAGGAACGGCGCGCGCGCGCGCTGTACCCGCCGCTGGACCCGCTGGCCTCGCTCGAAGCCGCCGCCAAGGTGCGCCTGCTCGAACGCCTCGAAGCGTTCGCCCGCGCCGAGGACGCGCGCGTGATACAGGTCATGGCGAATCTCTCCGGCGAATACGAGGTCATCCTGGTGGCCGGCAGCGACGGCCGGCTGGCCGCCGACGTGCGCCCGCTGGTGCGCGTCTCGATCACCGTCGTCGTCGAAGACGCGGCCGGCCGGCGCGAGCAGGGCTCGTCGGGCGGCGGCGGGCGCACCGACTACGCCTTCTTCAGCGACGAGATATTGCGCGAATATGCCCGCGCGGCGGCGCATCAGGCGCTGACCAACCTCGACGCCCGCCCGGCGCCGGCGGGGCGCATGCCGGTAGTGCTCGGGCCGGGGTGGCCCGGCATCCTGCTGCACGAGGCGGTGGGGCACGGCCTGGAAGGCGATTTCAACCGCAAGGGCAGTTCGACCTTTTCCGGCCGGATCGGCCAGCGCGTGGCGGCCAGGGGCGTCACCGTGGTCGACGACGGCACATTGCCCGGCCGGCGCGGCTCGCTCAACATCGACGACGAGGGCAACCCGACGCAACGCAACGTCCTGATCGACGACGGCATCCTGCGCGGCTACATGCAGGACAGCCTGAACGCCCGCCTGATGGGCGTGCCGGTGACCGGCAACGCGCGCCGCGAGTCATTCGCGCACCTGCCGCTGCCGCGCATGACCAATACCACGATGGTCAACGGGGACAAGAGCGCCGAGGAAATCATCCGCTCGGTGAAGAAAGGCATCCATGCGGTCAACTTCGGGGGCGGACAGGTGGATATCACCAATGGCAAGTTCGTTTTCTCGATGTCCGAGGCCTACATGATCGAGAACGGCAAGGTGACCTACCCGGTCAAGGGCGCGACCCTGATCGGCAACGGCCCGGAAGCGATGAACCAAGTCAGGATGATCGGCAACGACCTGAAGCTCGACCCCGGTGTCGGCGTATGCGGCAAGGACGGTCAAAGCGTGCCGGTCGGCGTCGGCCAGCCGACCCTGCGCATCGACGGCCTGACCATCGGCGGGACAGGGTGATCGGAAGACAGAGGACGGATGACAGAGGACAGTCGATTACCGGCGCTCCGCGCCGCGAATTTTGCGGCATCCTCTCCTGGAATCGGACGGGATCGGTGTAACCTGGAGGAGGTGACGAATGATACCAAGTTGCGGTCAAAGCATCGTGATACGCCAAAAATTGACCGGGATCCCGACACGTCAATCTTGAGTATCAACTACCTGTCGAATACAACCTGGTATGAGTCAGGGACCTGAGCAAACCGCGCAACCCTGGCCGCTCATCTCAAAGAGCGTTTTTCCCATACAGAAATTCCATCATATATAAACTGTAGAAAAGGCACTGAAGGCCACGACTCTCCTTCCCTGCTCCCTTCCAGGGAGAAGGCGCCGAAAGCGGATGAGGGGCGGCGGTGCCGTTTGCCCGAACGCTCGTTGTCACGGAACCGCCGGCCTTTTCCCGCCCTGTCGGGCGCCCTCCCCGCAAACGGGGGAGGGGGACGACTCTGCCCCCTGCCCCCTGCCCCCTGAACCCTGATCAGCCAGCGTCCCGCGCCGCAAAGTCCGCCACCGTTGCCGGATGGCGGGGTGTGACGGCAATATTTGCCGACTTGCCGAGGGAGGACGGGTTGTCGCGCGCCACGGGGCGCCTGATTTCCATGTGGCACGCGGCTTGCTTATCTCGGAACCGGACGCTTTTGGTATCGGAGATTGGAGACATCGTGGCCAGCAGGATCGACAATGAGTTTTTTTTCCAGCAGCAGGCTTTGGGCTTGCGCGCTTATCGCCAGCAGGTGCTTGCGGGAAACATCGCCAATGCCGATACGCCGCATTACAAGGCACGGGATTTCGACTTTGCGGAGGCGTTGCGGCAGGCGGTGGAAGGGCGTGGCGAGGGTAGTCTGGCGCTGGCCCGGACGCATGCGGCGCATTTGCCGGGGACGGGCGGCGAGGGGCTGCCGGGCTTGCGGTATCGCAAGCCGGTGCAGGACAGCGCCGACGGCAACACGGTGGAGATGGACGTGGAACGCGCCCAGTTTTCGGATAACGCCATCCGCTACGAAGCGAGCCTGGCTTTCGTCACCCATCAACTGAAGATGTTTACCAGCGCCATTCAACAGAACTCATGAGCATATTCAACGTTTTCCATGTCGCCAGC
>JAISNE010000284.1 GCA_031276375.1 Accumulibacter sp. | reverse complement strand
ATCAGGGATCAGAAAAAGCGACCGTCGCTTTGCTCCGCAAGGAACAGCCCCCTCTCCCGGCGCTTCGCGCCACCCTCTCCCCCAAGGGGGCGAGGGTAAAAAAGCAAGGGAACCGCCGCGCTCCGAAGGGGCGAGGGTAACGAACGCGCCGCCACCCAAAACGAGCCTCGGCGCTTGCCTGCTCTCCCCCGCCCGGCGGGGGGGAGTGCCCCGGCAGGGGCGAGAGAGGGCGCACACCCTCCGGCGCGAAGCGCCGCCTGTTTTTCTTGGCTTTTTTACGACTCCGAAGGGAAACGCGACAGGTGCGGGATAGTGACGCTGCCCGCCCACGGGGGCCGCTCCCGCGAAAGACCGCGAGGGACAGGCCACCGTGCCTGCCCGCGCCCGGAGCGCGCGCGGATTTCCCCGCGAAAGGCCGGACAGTCACGAACGCATTTGCGGCATTGCCGCCGATTCGTGGAGAATAACGCCATCGCGTCAGGCAGCGGAGCCAGCTTCGCCACGGCGCCCGGACACCCACCGAGATCGGCCTTCACCCATGCACCTATTCCGTATCGCCAGAATTCTCAGCCTCGCCCACCGCCACGGCATCGATGAAATGCTCGTCCGGCACGATCCGACCGGCAAGGTGGCGGCGCTGTGCCGTTATCTGCGCTTCTGGCGGCACAACGACGATACGGAGGCGGTGCGCCTGCGCCGTTTCCTGGAGGATCTGGGGCCGATCTCGGTCAAGTTCGGGCAGGTGCTGTCGACCCGCCGCGATCTCCTGCCGGTGGCCATCGCCGACGAATTCGCCAAGTTGCAGGACCACGTGCCGCCGTTTCCGGCGGCGCGGGTTCACGCGCGGATCGAGGCCGTTTACGGCAAACCGGCCAGCGAAGTGTTCGCGCGGTTCGACGAGACGCCGGTCGCCAGCGCGTCGGTGGCGCAGGTCCACTTCGCGCGCCTGCGCCCGGAGGACGGCGGTCATGAGGTGGCGGTCAAGATCCTGCGTCCGGACATGGAAGGCGTCATCGCCCATGACCTCGCCCTGCTTGGCACGCTGGCCAAGCTGGTGGAAGCCCTGTGGTCGGACGGCAAGCGCCTGAAGCCGCGCGAGGTCGTCGCCGAGTTCGCCAAGAGCCTTTACGACGAGCTCGACCTGATGCGCGAGGCGGCCAACGCTTCGCAACTGCGGCGCAACTTCAGGAATTCGAAGCTGCTGCTGGTGCCCGAGGTGTACTGGGATTTTTGCAGCACCACGATCATGGTCATGGACCGCATGCGCGGCATCCCGATCAGCCACAACGAGGCGCTGGCGGCGGCCGGGGTGAGCCTCTCCGAACTGTCGCGCGCGGGGGTGGAAATTTTCTTCATGCAGGTTTTCCGCGACGGCTTTTTCCATGCCGACATGCATCCCGGCAACATCTTCGTGGCCGTGGATGGCGTGGACAAGGGCAAATACATCGCGCTCGATTTCGGCATCGTCGGCACGCTGACCGAAGCCGACAAGAATTATCTCGTGCGGAACTTCGTGGCCTTCCTGCGCCGCGACTACAAGAGCGTCGCCACGGCGCACGTCGAGGCCGGCTGGGTGCCGGCGGGCACGCGCGTCGACGAGTTCGAGGCGGCGATCCGCGCGGTCTGCGAACCGGTCTTCGACCGGCCCCTGCATGAGATTTCCTTCGGCAAGGTGATGCTGCGCCTGTTCCAGACTTCACGCCGTTTCAACGTCGAAATCCAGCCGCAGTTGGTGATGTTGCAGAAGACGCTGCTCCAGGTCGAGGGCCTGGGCCGGCAGCTCGACCCGGATCTCGACCTGCTGAACGCCGCCAGGCCCTTCGTCGAACGCTGGATGAGCGAGCAGATCGGCTGGCGGGCGGCGCTGCATTGCGTGCTGGAGGAGTCGACCTACTGGGCGCGCTCGCTGCCGCAACTGCCGCGCCTCGCGCATCAGGCGCTGCGGCAGGAGGGAACGGCGGCGCAGCTCAAGCCCGTGCTGCTCCGGCTGGTGACCGCCCAGCGCCGCCAGAACCGCCTGCTGGCGCTGATCGCCGCCTTGCTGCTGGCCTGGCTGGCGCTCGAATATGCCAGGTAGCCGGCAAGACCGCGGCGCGGCGGCCGGTTTCCCCCGGCGTTCTCCGTGGCCGGCATAGGCTTCGCCATGTCTTCCCTGCCCAATCCCGCCCAGCGCGAAGCCATCCGCTATCTCGACGGCCCGCTGCTGGTGCTGGCCGGCGCGGGGTCCGGCAAGACACGGGTGATTACCCGGAAGATCGCCTACCTGATCGGCGAATGCGGGTTCAGTCCGGGCAACATCGCCGCCATCACCTTCACCAACAAGGCCGCGCGCGAGATGCAGGAACGCGTCGGGCGCCTGCTCGGGGGGAAACCGCCCGGGTTGACCATCTCCACCTTCCACGCGCTCGGCGCGCGCATCCTGCGCGAAGAGGCCCGGACGCTCGGCTACAAGCCGCGCTTCTCGATCTTCGACGCCGCCGATTGCTTCGGCATCCTGGCCGATCTGTCCGACGGCGTGGACAAGGCGGCGATCCGCCGCGTGCAATCCACGATCTCCCACTGGAAAAACGCGCTGGTTTCGCCCGATCAGGCGGCGCGGCAGGCGGGCAGCGACGCCGAAAAACTCGCCGCGCGTGTCTACGCCGGTTACGCGGCGACGCTGAGGGCCTATCAGGCGGTCGATTTCGACGACCTGATCGCCTTGCCGGTCGAACTATTCCGCGCGCATCCGCGGGTGCTCGAAAAATGGCAGAACCGCCTGCGTTATCTTTTGATCGACGAGTACCAGGACACCAACGCCGGCCAGTACCAGTTGCTCAAGCTGTTGACCGGGCCGCGCGCGGCCTTCACCGCGGTCGGCGACGACGACCAGGCGATCTACGGCTGGCGCGGGGCGGACATCGAAAACCTACGCGGGCTGCCGCGCGATTATCCGAACCTCAAACTAATCAAGCTCGAACAGAACTACCGCTCGACGGGGCGCATCCTCAAGGCGGCCAACGCGCTGATCGCGCACAACGAGAAGCTGTTCGACAAGACGCTGTGGTCGGAACTCGGGCAGGGCGAGCCGATCAGCGTCACCGCGTGCCGGGACAACGAGAAGGAGGCCGAACAGGTGGTGATGAAACTGCAAGCGCACCGCTTCGAGCATCGCGCCAGATTTTCCGACTACGCGATCCTCTATCGCGGCAATTTCCAGGCGCGGGCGCTGGAGCAGCAACTGCGCGACCGGCGCGTGCCCTACCTGCTCTCGGGCGGGCAGTCGTTCTTCGACAAGGCCGAGATCAAGGACATCACCGCCTACCTGCGCCTGCTGGCCAACAACGACGACGATCCGGCCTTCATCCGCGCGGTGACCACGCCCCGGCGCGGCATCGGCGGCGCGACGCTGGAAGCGCTCGGCAAATACGCCGGCGAGCGACGCCTGTCGCTGTTCGCCGCCGCCGGCGAGGAAGGCTTCGCGGCGCGCGCGCAGCCGCGCCAGCTTGCGCCGCTCGCGGAGTTCTGCCGCTTCATCGGGCGCTTCGAATCCCGCGCGGCCAGGGAAGCGGCCGGTCAGGTGATCGCGGACCTGCTCGCGGCGATCGGCTACGAAGCCTGGCTGTTCGGCGAGGAGGAGCGGTGCGCCGCGCGGGCGCGCTGGGAGAACGTGCTGGAATTGAAGGAATGGCTGACGCAAAAAGGCGAGGAGGAAAAAAAGACCTTGCTCGAACTCACCCAGACGATCGCCTTGATCAACCTGCTCGAACGGCAGGAAGACGGCAGCCGGGCGGACGCCGTGCAACTGTCGACGCTGCACGCGGCCAAGGGGCTGGAGTTCGGGCACGTGTTCCTGATCGGTGTCGAGGAAGGCGTGCTGCCGCACCGCGAGTCGCTGGATCCGGCCAGGATCGAGGAGGAACGCCGGCTGATGTACGTCGGCATCACCCGCGCGCAACGTTCGCTGCACATCAGCTACGCCGAAAAACGCCGGCAGGGCCGGGAACTGATCCCCAGCGAGCCTTCGCGTTTCATCGCCGAAATGGGCAAGGACGACCTGCGTTTTTCCGGCCTCAAGACCGCCGCCGTCCCGGACAAGGCCACCGGCGCGGCGCGACTGGCGGCGCTGCGGGCGATGCTGGGCGGCGGACGGACGGCGGATTGATACCAAGTTGCGCTCAATAGGCCGTTGATATGTAAGTCTGACGTATCAGGATTGCGGTCATTTTTGTAGAGTCCCACGAAGCGGGCGAGACGGGGGCGGAGGACAGAGGACAGAGGACAGTCAGTTACCGGCGCTTCGCGCCGCAAATATTACTGTCTTCAGTCTTCTGTCCTCTGTCCTCCGGCCCCGTCCCGCCCGCAATGCGAGCCGTAGGCTCGCTGTACCGCCGTCATTTTTGGCGTATCACGATGGTTTGGCGGCAACTTGGTATCACTCGTCCGCCGGGCCGCCGATCCTGAACTCCAGCGAGTTCGCCCCCGAATCGAGGGCGACGCTGATCGGCATCTGGCGCGCGGCGTGGCCCCACAACTGGCGCGGGCCGGGCGAACAGAACAGGTCGTCGGCGGCCCACGCGGCGCGGCGCGAAA
>JAISNE010000274.1 GCA_031276375.1 Accumulibacter sp. | reverse complement strand
AAAACTCGAAGAAAACGGATTCGATTGATTATGAATTGTTTTCAGACGCCTGACTAGGGGTCTGGATGGAAAACCCGAAGTAATACCATCGCGCGCGCCAAAAATGACCGGAATTCTGGCGCGTCGGGCTTGAATATCGACGGCCTGTCGAGCGCGATCTGGCATGAATCCATTTCTGTTTCCCTTCTTCCCTCCGGGGAGATGGAAGGCGAGTGAGGGCGGCGGGGCGGCTTGCTCGGATGCTCATTGACGTGGAACCATTCGCCATTCGCCGCCTGCCCGAACGCTCATGGTCACGGAACCGCCTCCGCGCAAGCTCCGCATTCCGGCGTACCGATAGGCGTCGTTCAATTCAGCGTATCCGGCGTTTCCGGTCCATCAGTTGCAGGATCATCGGGGTGAAGATGACCTGCATGGCCAGGCCCATCTTGCCTCCGGGACAGACGATGATGTTCGGCCGGGACATGAACGAGTCGTGCAGCATGCTCAGGAGGTAGGGGAAGTCGATGCCGCGCGGGTTGTCGAAGCGGATCACCAGGAAGCTTTCGTCGAGCGTCGGTATGTCGTTGGCGATCAGCGGATTGGAGGTGTCTACGGTCGGCACGCGCTGGAAATTGACGTGCGTGCGCGAGAACTGCGGAAGGATGTAGTTGATGTAGTCCGGCATGCGGCGCAGGATGGTGTCCATCACCGCTTCGGTGGAGTAGCCGCGCAGGGCCTTGTCGCGGTGGATTTTCTGGATCCATTCGAGGTTGATGATCGGCACGACTCCGATGCGCAGGTCTACGTGCCGGGCGATGTCCAGGGTATCGGTTTGCAGCGCCCCGTACAGCCCTTCGTAAAACAGGAGGTCGGTGTTTTCCGGCAGCGCCTCCCAGTCGGTGAAGGCGCCCGGAGGCGTGCCGAAACAGGCGGCTTCCTTTTCGTCGTGTACGTAGTGACGGCGCTTGCCGCGGCCGCTTTCGCCGTATTCGCAAAACAGGTTTTCCAGCGTTTCGAGCAGGTTGGCGTCCGGGCCGAAATGGCTGAAGTGCTTGTTTCCCGCCGCTTCCTCCTCGGCCATTCTGGCGAGCATCGTGGCGCGGTCGTAGCGATGGAAACTGTCGCCGCCGATGATCCCGGCGTTCAGTTTTTCCCGCCGGAAGATGTGCTGGAAAGCCTGCGTGACCGAGGTGGTGCCCGCGCCCGACGATCCCGTTATGGCGACGATGGGGTGTTTGATCGACATTCAGATGGCTCCCTTTGAAAATGGGGTTCAACCCGTATTGAACGGCTTTGCCGCACGCGTTCCGTATTCTCCCCGCTGGCCGATGCTTTTTGCCGTGTTTCGTCGCGCTTGTCCCGTTTCCGCGAAACAAGGCAGGTTTGCGGCCCGCCCCTCCGGCGAAAATCCCGCGTTCCGGCGGGGCAGTCATCGACGGCGCGCATTTTCAGTCCGGCCGGAACAGCGAGCGCGTACTGAACAACGGAGAACTGAAGGGCTTGTCCTCGCCGTTGAGATATTCGGCATGGTAGCGTTCGATGCGCTCGATCTCGGCGCGCGATCCGAGAATCACCGGGGTCCGTTGATGGAGGCTGGCCGGGACGATGGCGGCGATGCGCCCATGCCCAGTGGAGGCCATGCCGCCGGCCTGTTCGATGAGCATGGCCAGCGGGTTGGCCTTGTGCAGCAGGTCGATCCATCCGGGCATGTCCGGATCGCGGCTGTCGCGGGGGGAGAGGAAAACACCGCCGCGCATGAGGATGCGGTGCACGTCGGCGACCGTCGCGGCGGCCCAGCGCATGTCGAAATCCTTGCCGCGGATGCCCGTCTGTCCGGCCAGGCATTCCTCGACGTAACGCCGGACCGGCGGTTCCCAGAAACGTTCCTTCGAGGTGTTGATGGCGAACTGCCGGGTTTCGGGCGGGACGGCGAGGTGGGGATGGGTGAGCAGGAATTCGCCGATCTCCCGGTCGAGGGTGAAGCCGTGCGTGCCATTGCCGATGCTCAACACCATGATCGTCGACGAGCCGTACAGGGCGTAGCCGGCGGCAACCTGCGCGGTTCCCGGCTGCAGGAAATCCTCGATCGACGCCTCGCGCCCGTGTTCGGGACAGCGCAACACGGAAAACAGGCTGCCGACGGTGAGGTTGATGTCGATGTTCGAGGAGCCGTCGAGCGCATCGAAAAGCAACAGGTAACTGCCTCTCCGCTCTCCCAACGGCGGGGTGTGGAGCGTGTCCATTTCCGCCGGGGAGATGGCGGCCAGATGCCCGCCCCACTCGCAATGGCGCAGGAAAATCTGGTTGGCCATGTCTTTCAGATCGGTTTGCGGGCGGCCATGCCGGCCCACCGTGGTGACATCCCCTTCGCGCCAGATCAGCCGGCCCAGGGAAACGCTTTGCGAAACCGCCTTGCAGGAACGCACCACGTCGCTGATCAGCATGGAAAAATCGCCGGCGATGGCTGAATTGTGGCGTTGTTCTCCGACCAGATACTTGTTTACGTTGGTACGCCCGAAACGCATGCCGATGCTCCCGGAAAAATCTCCCGAATCATGAAACCGGATTGAAGGGATCGAATCCGTGTGATAAAAAAACGTCAGTTAAACCATTCCCGAATTTCATTTAGCGATCGTTTGCCAATGAAGAATATTACCATCCGACAACTCCAAATCTTCTCGGCGGCGGCGACTCATCTTTCATTCGCCCGCGCCGCCGAGGAACTGCGTCTGACACATGCTGCCATTTCCCTGCAAATCAAACAACTGGAAGAAGTTTCGAGCGCGCTGCTTTTCGACCGCATCGGCAAGCGTGTTTATCTGACCGACGCGGGCGAGGTGCTGCTCGACCACGCCCGGCAAATCCTGCGCCTGCTCAATGACGCGGAAGAATCGCTGATGGCGCTCAAGGGGCTCAAGGGCGGGCGGGTATCGATCGCCGTCACCAGCACGGCGGAATACTTCGCCCCCGGTTTGCTGGCCGAGTTTCGCAAAATGCACCCCGACGTGCGGGTCCGGCTGCTGGTCAACAATCGCGAGGAGGTGGCCCGACTGCTGGAAGCCAACGAGGTCGACATGGCGATCATGGGGCGTCCTCCGGTGGATATGGACGCCGAGGCGGTCAACTTCGCGCCGCATCCGTTCGTCATCGTCTGCGGCGCGGGCCATCCGCTTTCCGGACGCCGCGGGCTGACCATCCGCGACATCGTCGATGAGCCGATGATCGTGCGCGAAACCGGTTCCGGCACGCGCTCGGCGATGGAGGAATTTTTCCGCCTGCGCGCCATCGAGCCGAACATCGTCATGGAGATGGGCAGCAACGAAGCGATCAAGCAGGCCGTCGTCGCCGGGCTGGGAATCAGTTTTCTATCGCAACACACGCTCGGGCTGGAACTCTCCACCGGCCATCTGGCCGTGCTGCGGGTCAAGGGCGCCGCGGTGATGCGCCGCTGGTTCATCGTGCGGCACAAATGCAAACTGCTGACACCGGCGCTGGCCGCGTTCTGGGATTTCGTGCTCGAATTCGCGCCGGACTA
>JAISNE010000129.1 GCA_031276375.1 Accumulibacter sp. | reverse complement strand
CCCGCCATCCGAAACACTTTTCCCTTGGGCGCGAAGGGGAGTCTTGCGCCTTCGGGGATCAGGAAGGCGTGTTCGCGGCCATGCAGGTGGAGGTGGTCTTCGCAGTAGCCGTCCGTGATGAGGAGAAGGGGCGCTTCCGGTGGGAAATCCGGGGCCTTGTCCAGACAGTCGATGCCCGGTTGCAACACCGTGCCGCCCCGTCCTCGGACTTTTACCGTACCGGCGATGTCATCCGGCTTCATGTAGCCCTGGTCGTAGGCTTCTGCATCGCAGAAGACGACGCGGGCGGCGGGAACATCGCGGGCGGCGCTGTAGCTTGCGATGGCGCCCAGGGCGCTGGCGAGGAGGGCGCGATCCATTGAGCCGGAGGTGTCGAGCAACACGCCAAACGTGCGTCCGTCCAGATGCGCCTGATCCAGAAGCCAGGCCGGGCGGGGAATCTCCGGCGTGGCGGATTGGCGGCGGCTGGCGCGCGCGTAGGAACGGCGCTTTTCCAGCGGCGAGAAGAGGTCGTCAAACCAGCGCGCCAGTTCCACGTCCCAGGGGATCGGCGGGTGCGAGAGGGCGCGGATTTCCTCGACCAAGCCTTCCGGCAGATAGCCCCGTCCCTGCGTTTCGTGATAGCTCAAACCCTGGCCGATGGCGCGGCGGTAGAAGGCGTCCAGATCCGTGTCCGGCGCGGCGCGGACGCCTTCGCCGGGCAGGATGTCGCCCAGTTCCACGCCGCGCAGGGTGGCGAGCTTTCGGTAGCGGCGCAAGTCGGTGACGATGCGGTCATACACCGCCTCGGCGTTTTGTCCCTTGAATTGCGCATCGTAGAGCACACCCGCCGGACGCTCGCCCACGCGCATGTCGGTGAGCCAATCGTTGATGACAAAATCGCAGGCGATGTTCCAAAGATAGGCGTCGCGCCAGGCATGGCGAACGTCGTGGCGCAGCGCGGCGTGGAGGAATTCGTGCGCCATGACAAAGCGCAGTTCCTCCGGGGAAAGCCCCGCCGCCGGATTGATGTAGATTTCCTGAAGCGCGACCGAAATGGCCGCGATGCGGATGTCCATGCGCTGGCAGATGAGCGGGTCTTCAACCAGGCGAAAAGAGGCCGCGATGGCGCCCAGCAGCGGGTAGGAAGAAATGAACCATCCCTTTGCACGTGCGGCGGTGGAATCGAGCGCCTCGCCGGCTTCGGGCTGGGGCGCGTAGCCCGCCGCCACACTGACCGCGCTGCGCACGGCCTGCGCCAGCCCCGCCGCGAAGAGGCGCGGCCAATGGGTCGGAGCGTTGGGCAAAGCCCCGCGCCATGATTTCACCGCCTTCTCAAACAGCATGTCGCATTCGTTTTCTCCCGCCGTGCCAAACAGGGATTTGTCCGTGCCGGTGACTCCCGCAATGCCTTGCTCGATCAAGCGCCGGTACAGCCGCTCCTCGTCGTTGATTCCCTCCGGGAAAGGCGTGTCGGCGATGGGCGTGGCAAAGCGCAGGTCGCTCAGAAATTTTTCCACGACGAGATCACAGGCCAGATTCCACAACCGGGGCTGCTCCCGAACCACAAAATGCCCCATGCCCAGATGCAAAAGGCCATGCGCGATGGCGCGCGCCCAGGCTTCGGGTTCGGCGCGGCGGGTGGAATGGCAGTAAAGATCGCCGCTGGCCTCCACATAAAGCAGGCCGTGCGCGGGTTCCGGGTAGGCGCGGCACTCGTAGTACTGCTTGCCGTGATACAGCGTGGCCTCGCGCAGAAGCGGCACAAAGATTGGATGCGCCTCCACCATCTTGACTCCGGCCTCGTAGTTTCTTTTGGCCAGGTTCGCCTTCTCCTTTTCTTTTCCCGCGCTCATTTCTTCTTTTCCGCGAGACGCGGTAGGTCACGCACGATCTCCACCATGAACCAGTCCGGCAGGTCATTGCCTTCATCGGGAGAAACGGCCATCTGCGCGATTTCCAAGCTGATGTTGGCCAAGTCTTTCATCATGTCCTTGGCGCGCAGCGAAAAGGCGCGCGTGCTGGGCGAAAGCCGGTTCTTGTCCGCGGGCAGTTCCTTGACAAGCTGGGCGCGAAAGCTCTGCGCAAGAAAATAAAGCGCGTCGCGCTCCTTGGGATCCTGCGGCCATTTCTGTTCGCCATCGATGATGGCGGAAAGCGCGTAGCGGTTGTGAATCTGCTTGGTGAAGGCGCGAAACTGCGTGGCGTGGTGCGGCGAGAGGCAGCCGAAGGCGAGGATTTCCAGTTGCGTATCGGAAATCTTCTCGCCGTGGCTTTTCAGCGCGTCCGAGAGCATGTGCCAGGAACGCGGAGAAGAAAACGGCTCCTCGGTCTTGGGCGGCTGCCGCCACAGGTGATCGGGGCGCAAACCGATGTATTCGAGAATCCAGGGATGGATGCCGTTTTCCCCCGCCCAGGCCAGCCAGACGCGATGCGAGGCGACCAGCTCGACATGGAACATGCGATTGATGAGCGCCGAGGACATCGGCTTCACAATGGCGTTGTCCTGGGCGCGATTGCCCGCGCCGATGACGATGGAGCCTTCCGGCAAATGGTATTCGCCGATGCGCCGGTCGTGGATCAGGCTGTAGAAGGCTTTCTGCACTTCCTGCGAGCAGGCGTTCAGTTCATCGAGGAACAGGCAATAGGGTTCGTCCCGCGCAATGGAGCGGGGCGGGCAGAACTCGCTCTTGCCCTCGACGATGCGCGGCACGCCGATGATGTCCTCCGGCGCAAGCTGGCTGCCCAACAGCGAAACGCAGGGCAAACCGAATTCCGTGGCGAACTTCTCCACAATCGAAGACTTGCCGATCCCCGGCGCGCCCCAGATGAAGACAGGGCGAATCGTGGCGACGTTGACCAGCACATCCCACAATTCATTCGGGGTAATCGTGACGGGAATTTTCATGGGAGCCTCAAGATAGGTTGACTGTAAAACCAACTCTGGTTTGAACCTAGAAACCGCCGTTGGACGCGCTCGGGTGTACTGTCCCGGAGTGGGCTGGCACGGCGCTTTCGACGCGGCAGGCTCATGCCTGCAAGGTTGAAACATCGCCGGCAAGAAAGGCGCGACGCTTGAATCCTCTTTTGTTTCCCTTTTCTCCTTGGAGGAAAAGGCGCCGAAAGCGGATGAGGGGCGGCGGCGCGGCTTGCCCAAACGCCTGTTGCCGTGGAACCGCCGGCCCTCTCCCGCCCTTCGGGTCCCCTCCCCCACAAGCGGGAGAGGGGAGATTCCGGTTGAAACGGCGCCCTTCAAGGCGGCGCGAAGGTTGAACCCTATTCTTACGGCCGTGGCTTCGACCGTAGCCATCTGGAAGGGCAGAGAAGCCCCTTCCAGATGGAGTTGAACCGACAGCCCTGAAGGGCTGTCGGCAATTTCTTCATTCTTCTTCACAAAAACCCCATGCGGCGATCCGCGGGCTGCCGCAGCGCCGCCTCGGCGCGCAAATCCTCGATCATCGCGTCCGCGTCCCGGTAGGGCGCGATGCGATGCCGCCGGGCGATGACCGCGTAATCGCCCGGCGTCAGCCTGATCGCTTTCAGGCGTTCGGCGTCGCTCGCGCGCAGGACGATTCCCCAGTGCGCGCAATACCGCTCCAGCATCGCCGCCGCCTGTTCGGAGCGCAGGTAATCGAGCCGCACCTTGTAGTCGAAGCGGCGCAGCGCGGCCTGGTCCAGCCCGTCCATCAGGTTCGTCGAGGCGATCAGCACGCCGGGGAAAGACTCGATCTGGGTCAGCATTTCGTTGACCTCGGTGATTTCCCAACTGCGCTGCGCGCCGCGCCGGTCCTGCAGAAAGCTGTCCACCTCGTCGATCAAAAGCAGCGCGCTTTCCTGCTCCGCCTGGCGGAACGTCCGAGCGATGTTCGCCTCGGTGCCGCCCACCCACATCGACAAGAGATCGGAAGCGCGCCGCACCAGCAGCGGACGTTCCAGGCGTTCCGCCAGCCAGCGCCCGAAAGCCGTCTTGCCGGTGCCCGGCGGCCCGTACAGGCAGAGCCGCCCGCAACGGGCCGCGGCAAGCCCCTCGGTGATGCGCGCGAGATCGGCGTCGGTGTTGATGAACGCCGGGTCGTAGACCTCGGGCAGCCGGTCGGGGTCGTGCTTCTTGATCGGACGATGTCCTTGCGCTTCGAGCGTGCCGTTGACCAGCGACTCGAACGCCGCCGCGCTTTTTTCCTGGCCCAGCTCGTCGCGTACCAGCGCCGCGACCGAAGCCGCGCGAGTGACCACGGCCGGCGTCAGGCATTCCGAATCCGCGACGCGGGCGATGGCGGCCGTATCCAGCAAGCCGCCGCACGCCTCGCGCAGAATGCCTTCGCGCACGCGCTTCGGCGGCACCGGCAATTCGAACATCACATCGAAGCGGCGGATGAACGCCGCGTCGATCCCGGACACCGAATTCGACAGCCACAGCGTCGGCACGCGATTCTCTTCCAGCCAGCGGTTGATCCACGCCTTGTGCCGCTGCGCCGTGCTCCTTTCGGAAAAACTACCGTTGTTGAACACATCCTCGGCTTCGTCGAACATCAGCATCACGCGCTGCCCGGCCAGGATGCTCTGTGCCGCCCGGAACGCCTGGAGCCGGGTTTCTCCCTTGATCGGGTCGCCATCCTCGTCCTCCTGCGACACCTCGAACAGCTTCAAGCCCAGATCCTTCGCCAGCGTTTTCGCCAATTGCGTCTTGCCGGTGCCCGGCGGCCCGTACAGGAAAACATTCACGCCCTGGCGCGCCGTCGCGGCGGATTGGCGCAGAAAGACACGCAGCGTTTCCAGCCCCGGCTCGACGTGCGCATAGTCCGCCAGCGCGAGATGCCCCGGCGCGCTTGGCGCGAGCGTGTCGCGCAACAGATCCAGCGGCTCGAGGTCCTGGTGGCACAGCTTATCGAAAAACCCCCGGCTGACCTGGTTGAATTTGCCACGCAAGGGTTCGCTATCGTTATCGATGCGCAGCAGACCGCAACGAATCAGCCCGCCTTTCGCGCCCAAGGCCGCGCGGACATCCGCTTCCGGGATATCCAGCGCCACGGATACCGCGCGATGCATCGCCGGAGTGCTCAAGTGCTCCAAGGTGTTGCCGGCCTCATTGAGCGCCGGCTGGGTATGCAGCAAGGCAACGAAACCGAGAATCAGACATTCCGTCGGCTTCAGGCCGATCACTCCGGCAAGGCGGGCAATATTCTCCGCGAGCGGAGACGGCAGGGATGCCTTCCCGAGACGCCTTTCGCTCAGCCGATGGCGAAGACGAATCCGCCTGCGGATTTCCCTGGCGGGAGGCGCGTCCTCCGCCGCATCGAACAGTTCCGACAGGCCGATGGCCTGGATCAGCGTGTTTTTATGGCGCAAAGAGGTTTCATTGCTCAAAACCAGCAGACGCAACGCCCAGAGAATGACGACCGGAGGAATATCCTCCACGCTTGGTAGTGTACCGTAACGACGTACCATGATGCGCTCCTTGAAGTCGATGCTTCCATTATCGAATACCGGTGCGACGTACTGTGTCGCACACGGACGACCGGCAGGGATCGGACGGCGCGAGCCGGATGCGCCGGGCGGAACGGTCAAAAAAAGACGACGCGCCCGCGAGCAGCCGGAATGCCATGCCGGAATCCTTGCCCCCTCCCGTGGGACGGGACAGGAACGAACACTGGCTTTGGTCTCGGCCAAGCGCCTGGAATTTTCTCGCCGGCAATGCTCCCACCCTTTCGTCCCGGTGAAAACCAGGCTCCAGGCGCATTCATCGGACTCTGGATTCCGGCGGGCAAGGCGATCGAGTCGCCGGCTGGATCGCCCCGGCGTGCAGCCCCGGCTATGACAATGGTTTTGGCTGTTCTGGACGGAAACGCCCTGCGAAAGAGATCATCGTCACGAGACCGCCCGCCCAGCGCCTTGCCGCTTCGCTGCCCGAACGCGCCGCGCGCGGAAATATGGCAATTCCATCATAACCGGCAGAAAAGGCGCCGAAAAGCCGCCACTCTCCTTCCCTTTTCCCCTTGGAGGAGATGGTGGCGAAAGCGGATGAGGGCGGGGGTTCAGCTTGACCAGCCCTGGCCAGAAAAAAATCTCTTCAGGCCATTTGTCTGCCGCGCCAGATCGCGTCTTGCCGGCTTCCACTCATTCAGGAACCGCAGTTCAGACGGGAAATATCATCGCTGACGCGGCGGTGTTCCGAATTCAGCCATTCGTTATTTACCGCCCGCTGAAGAGCGTCGACATGTTGTTTATAGTACCGAAGGTCGGCGCATTTCTTTTCATTGATGTCTTGATTCTCGCTCACCTCGATTGGCGTTTCCCGCTGGAATAACGGAAGTTGCGGGAGTTGCGGAAGCTGGGGGGTTTGCGGCGTTTGCGGATTTTCCCGGTCGTGACGATCCTGCAGCGCTTTCAGGCGTTGCCGATCACTGTCGGAAAGCCCCGGCACGG
>JAISNE010000105.1 GCA_031276375.1 Accumulibacter sp. | reverse complement strand
CTTCGTTCTTTTTAGGCATCGCGACGACGTTCTCGTCAGCGATGCTTTTTTGCGTCCAATTTCCGGTTGTTTCACGCTAAAGCCGAGCCGCCGCCTGGATTGCCGCGTCGCTGTGCTTCTCGCAATGACGGAGTTTTCCCCGCCTCGCCATGGCGGATACACGGGAGCGCGGGCGTCTCGCCCGCTTCGTGGGACTTTTTTTACAGGCGGCAATGATGAACCAAACACTCGCAACAACGCGACATGTATTCATCAAGTTGCACGGTATGCCGGAGCAGATGTATGCGCTGCTGTTCGGCCTCAACGCGATCGGCATGGTGGGGGCTTCGGTGCTCAACCGGCGGCTGTTGCGGAGTTTTTCGCCCGCGGCGATTCTGGGCGCGGCGGTTTGGGGCGTGCTGTTCGCGGGAATCTTGCTGGCCGCTTGCGCGTAGACGGGTTGGGGCGGTTTGTGGCTGATGGCGCTGCTGCTGTTCGCGACGCTGGCCTCCGGCGGCCTGGTGTTGCCAAACGCGACGACGCTGGCGCTGATTCCCTGCGGCCGGGCGGCGGGGAGTGCTTCGGCGCTGATCGGCACCCTGCAATTCGGGATGGGCGCTCTGGCCGGGGCGATGGCCGGGCATTCGGGCGCGGATGGCGCGCTGCCGATGTGCGGCATGTTCGCGCTGTGCGCGGCCGCGGCCCGTGTCGCGCCGAGGCTGGCCGGAAGGGCGGACGGCGATGCGGGCTGATGCTTTTTCCGGCCTGGGTCAGGCGGGCGCGTCGGGGACGTTCGACCACGTCGATGGGGGGCGCCAGGTGGCGATCCATTTCGGTAGCTCGCCGACCGGCATCGGGCGCGCGATGCCGTAGCCCTGGGCGAGGTCGCAGCCCAGGCGGAGCAGCAGTTTGCCGTGCTCCGACGTTTCCACGCCTTCGGCGATGACCGTCTTGCCAAAGGCGGTGGCCAGGCCGATGATGCCTTCGACGATGGCTTTGTCGCCGGAATTCGACAGCATGTCGCGCACGAAGCTCTGGTCGATCTTGAGTACGTTGGCCGGCAGGCGGCGCAGATAGGTGAGCGATGAGTAGCCCGTGCCGAAATCGTCCAGCGAGATACGCACGCCGAGCACCTGGCAGCCTTCGATCAGGCTGGAGATCTTGGCGATTTCTTCGAGCGCCGCGGTCTCCAGGACTTCGAGTTCGAGGCGCTCGGGGGTGATGATCGGGTGGGCCGCCAGTTTTTTCTCCAGTTTCCACAGGAAGTCGGCCTGTTGCAGTTGGCACGCGGCGATGTTGACGCTGACCGCGATGTCGAGTCCCCGGCTGTGCCAGGCGGCCATCTGCAGGAGCGCGGTGTCCAGCACCCAGTCGCCAAGGCGCACCAGGAGATCGCTTCCTTCGATCGCCGGCAGGAAATCGCCGGGCGGCACCAGGCCGCGCTCGGGATGCCGCCAGCGGAGTAGCGCTTCGGCGCCGACGACGACGCCGGTGCGCATGTTGACCTTGGGCTGGAAATACAGTTCGAACTCGTTGCGCGCGATGGCTTGCGCGATGCGGTCCTGATTCTTGCGCTGGCTCCGGGTTTGCCGTTCCTTTTGGGTGTCGAACAGGTGGTAGCAGTTCCTGCCGGCCTGTTTGGCCTGGTACATGGCCTGGGCGGCGTGGCGCAGCAGGGTGTCGGCGTCGCTGTCGTCCTGCGGAAACAGGGTGACGCCCATGCTGGCCGAGAGATGGAAGGTATTCTGCTGCGCCTTGATGGGCATGGCCGCGGCCTTGAGCAGACGATTCAGGATGGGCGCGTATTCGGTCTGGTTGTTGAGGTCGGCGATCAGCGCGACGAACTCGTCGCCGCCGATGTGGGCCAGGGTGTCGCTTTCGCGCAGCGTGTCGCGCAAGCGCCAGGCGAGGGTAATCAGCAACTGGTCTCCCGTTTCCCGGCCGTGGAAGTCGTTGACTTCCCGGAATCCGTCGATGTCGAGATAGACCAGGGCCAGGCAGCGCGGATATCGCCGCGCCTGCGCGATCAACAGATTCAGCCGGTCGGCCAGCAGCACGCGGTTCGGCATGCCGGTCAGCGCGTCGTAGTGCGCCAGGTATTCGATCTGCCGCTGATATCCCTTCAATTCGGTGATGTCCGAAAGGATGGCGACGTAATGCAGCGATGCGTCGACGGGGTCCTGGACGGTGGTGATGCTCAGGCGCTCCTCGTAGAGCTTGCCGTCCTTGCGCCGGTTCCAGAGTTCGCCTTCCCAATGTCCGCACGCGGAAAGTTCGCTCCACATCGTCCGGTAGAAGTCCTTGCTCTGGCGTCCCGATTTGAGAAAGCGCGGATTTTGCCCGATGACTTCTTCGCGGGTGTAGCCGGTGATGTGGCAGAACGCGGCGTTGACGTCGACGATGTCGCCGGCGGCATCGGTGATCACGATTCCTTCACGGGCCTGGGAGAAAACGCTGGCGGCCAGCGCCAGCCGGGATTCCCTGGCTTTGTGCTCGGAGATGTCGGCAAAGGAAAACACGCGGCCGATAATCATCTTGCCCAGTCTTGCCGGACGCGACTTGCGTTCGAGGAAGCGTCCGTCGCGGAGCGCCAACAGGTCGTGGGTCTCGTCGTCGCTGTCCGGCCGGATTTCCGCCAGACGCCGTTGATACGCCGGCGGGTCGTCCATGCGCTGCGCCATCTGCTCGAACACGCCGGCGTGCTCATGGGTCCGCGGCGTGTCATCGGGCATCTGCCAGATCCGCGAGAACTGGCGGTTCATGTTGATGATCGCCCCGTCCCGGTCGAGCAGCAGGATGCCGTCCGCGGCCGCTTCGAGCGCGGCGTGCAGGCGCGCTATCGTATTGGTCAGCTCGTTCTCGACGCGGCGCTGCTTGTCGGTCGGGATGGCGCAGACCACCAGGATATCGGGACGGGAGGCCGGAAGGATGACGCTCATGGAAACGTCCAGCAACTCGCCGTTGGCGCGCAGGCACGAGGTCTCGACGTTATGGACGTCCGCCAGGATGCCCTGCCGGACATCGAGGATATCGGCCAGCTCGCAAACGATGTCGGTGACCGGCCGGCCGATCATCTCGTCCCGCGCGTAACCCAGATGCCGCGCCGCCGCCGCGTTGGCCGCGCGGATCTCCTGCTTCTCCAGGCCGACGAGGAGCAGGATTTCGTTGCCGTATCCGAGCAGAAGCTCGTTTTCATCGAGTGCGATCATGCGGCTTCCTCGCGGCCCGGCCGGACTGCGCCGTTGAAGTAGTGAATCATGCGTTCGCGCGGCATCGGACAAGCGGCGGCGGCCGGCCTCGTCATCACCGGCCGCATGGCGATGGCGATGCCGGTTTCGCGTTCGGGATCGAGCCGGATGGCTTTTTCCCTCGGGACGTTCCCGCCATGCGCCATGACCCGCGTCGATCCGGGCGGATGGGCGCCGAGGCGGCGCGCCGGCCATTCGTGCGCCAGTGTATCGAACTTGCCCCGATTTCGTCCAAACATCAGGGAAAGGGTTTCATGAGGCGTCATGGCTTGCGTCGGATCGTGGAGATTGCATAGTTTCTCATAAAGTTGACCGGCGGGACGATGCGCGCGGGCAGCGCGATCCCGCCGCCTTCGAGGTCCTGGGGACAAGCGCTGCCGTCGACCGTCTCGTGATGCTGGAAGATGATGGTCGGAGCGCCGTCCGGCAGGCGAGGTTCCCCGCCGATCGCGGGCCGTGTTCGCGGCGCCGGGCGCGCGGCTCGCGTTCCCGTCCGGGATCATCGTCCGGGCGCATTGGGCGCGGGCGATCCGGCGCGTCCATCACGCCGGGCGCCGTGATGTCGAGAAGGCGCGAATGGACATCCTCGCTGCCGCTTTTTCCGCCAATCGGGCGCGGCGCCGCCTCCGGCCGCTCCAGGAAAATCCGCGCCATCAAGTCGACCCGTCCGCCGATTTTCCGCAACGTCGCCGCGGGATCGACCATCGGATTGCGCTCCGGATCGCGCAGGATGGCGGACGATTCGAGAAAGGCCTGGTTGACCCGCCCGATCCGCCTCTGGCCGGATGAAACGTAATGCGTCCGACGCGCAGGTCCGTCTTTGTCACTGTCGCTTCCCTTCATTGGCCGAATCCGCCGATCACCGTATCAGCACGATTTTTATCGAGATTTCCATTTACCGGCAAGCGGTTTTTCGCTATAATCCGCGAGTTTTCCGCTCGCCCCGCCGGGGCAAATTATACGAGATGGGCGTTTCGCCCATTTTTCTTTTGTGGCCATGG
This sequence comes from Accumulibacter sp., assembly GCA_031276375.1. GTDB lineage: Bacteria > Pseudomonadota > Gammaproteobacteria > Burkholderiales > Rhodocyclaceae > Propionivibrio. Next base: position 111 of record JAISNE010000105.1, on the reverse strand, counting down.
ATTTAGTCGTATTGATCGAAAAAACGGTGATCGGGCTTGGTTTCGAACTGGTCGATGTCGAACAAAGCCCGCGAAGCCGCGTGCTGCGCGTCTTCATCGACAAGCAGGACA
>JAISNE010000093.1 GCA_031276375.1 Accumulibacter sp. | reverse complement strand
GCCGGCGCCGACGCGCTGGGGCTGGTCTTTTATCCGCCGAGTCCGCGTTTCGTCGACCTGGAACAGGCGGCGCGGCTCTCGCGGCTCGCGCCGCCGTTCGTCAGCGTGGTCGGGCTGTTCGTGAACGCCGCGCCGCAATACGTGCGCGCGGCGCTGGACGCCGTGCCGCTGCATCTGCTGCAATTCCACGGCGACGAGGACGAAAGCTATTGCCGGCAGTTCGCCCGGCCCTACATCAAGGCGGCGCGGATGAAACCCGGATTCGATTTGCTACAATACGCGATGGATTTTCCCTCGGCGCAGGCCGTCCTGCTGGACGCTTTCTGCGAGGCTTATGGCGGAGGGGGCAAGACGTTCGACTGGAATCTGATTCCGTCGGGCTTGTCGAAGCCGCTCGTCCTGTCGGGCGGACTCGACGCCGCCAACGTGGGCGAGGCCATCGCCCGGACGCGGCCGGCGGCGGTCGATGTCTCGTCGGGCGTCGAGGCGGCCAGGGGCATCAAGGACGCGGCGAAGATTCGCGCTTTCATCGCCGCCGCGCGGGCGGCGGCGATCGACTGATTTTTTTGGAACGGGACGGATACGATGCGCAAGACCTGTGGCGGACGCACCCGTAACTACTGGCGGCGGTTTCTGGCCGATCACGCTTGAGTCCGGGCTTGAGTCCGGTTTCAAGGCCGACTCCGGGGCCAAACGGCCCTGAATCCGGCGCATTGCCGGCTTCGCTCGCCTTCGCCGATCATTCGGCGCCTGTTCCAATCGCCTCAAGGAAAAATCTTCATGACTACTAGCACCGCTTACGATCTACCCGACGCGCAGGGGCATTTCGGCCCTTACGGCGGCGTCTTCGTCGCCGAAACGCTGATTCCCGCGCTCACCGAACTGAAGGACGCCTACGCGGCCGCCCGGCGCGATCCGCAATTCATCGCCGAGTTCGAGTCCGATCTCAAACATTACGTCGGCCGGCCCAGCCCGGTCTATCACGCCAAGCGCCTGTCGGACGAACTGGGCGGGGCGCGAATCTATTTGAAGCGCGAGGATTTGAACCACACCGGCGCGCACAAGGTGAACAACTGCATCGGCCAGGCCATGCTCGCCCGGCGCATGGGCAAGCGGCGCGTAATCGCCGAGACCGGCGCCGGCCAGCACGGGGTCGCCACGGCCACCGTCGCCGCGCGTTATGACATGGACTGCGTGGTATACATGGGCGCGGAGGACATCCGGCGGCAGGCGGCCAACGTCTACCGCATGAAGCTGCTGGGGGCCACGGTGAGGCCGGTGGAAAGCGGCTCCCGGACGCTCAAGGACGCGCTCAACGAGGCGATGCGCGACTGGGTGGCCAACGTCTCGGACACCTTCTACATTCTCGGCACCGTCGCCGGCCCGCACCCGTATCCGATGCTGGTGCGCGATTTCCAGTCGGTGATCGGCCGCGAGTGCCTGACCCAGATGCCCGAACTGTGCGGCCGCCAGCCGGACGCGGTGATCGCCTGCGTCGGCGGCGGCTCCAACGCCATGGGCATTTTCCACCCGTACATTCCCTACCGGGAGGTGCGCCTGATCGGTGTCGAGGCGGCGGGCCACGGCATCGATACCGGCCGTCACGCGGCCTCGCTCGCCGCCGGGCGTCCCGGCGTGCTGCACGGCGCCCGCAGCTATCTTCTGCAGGACGACAACGGGCAGGTGATCGAGGCGCATTCGGTGTCCGCCGGCCTCGACTATCCCGGCGTCGGCCCCGAGCACGCCTGGCTGAAAGACACCGGGCGCGCCGAATACGCCTCGATCACCGACGCCGAGGCGCTGGAAGCCTTCCACACCCTGTGCCGGCTGGAAGGCATCATCCCGGCGCTCGAATCGAGCCACGCCGTGGCGCACGCGGTCAAGATCGCCCCGGCGATGGCGAAAGACAAAATCCTGCTGGTCAACCTTTCCGGTCGTGGCGACAAGGACATACATACCGTCGCCGAAGAAACCGGCATCCAGTTCTGAGGAGGGCGCATGTCCAAGATCCAGGCCACATTCGAACGCTTGCAGGCGCAAGGGCGCCGCGCGCTGATTCCCTTCATCACCGCCGGCGATCCCGATCCCGCGTTGACCGTGCCGCTGATGCACGCGCTGGTCGAGTCCGGCGCCGACATCATCGAGCTTGGCGTGCCGTTTTCCGATCCGATGGCCGACGGGCCGACCATCCAGCGCGCCTCCGAGCGCGCGCTGGCCAAGGGCGTCAGCCTGCGCCGGGTGCTGGAAATGGTCGCCAACTTCCGCGCCGACAACAACGAGACGCCAGTCGTGCTGATGGGCTACGCCAATCCGATCGAGTCCATGGGCATCGACACCTTCGCCGCCGCGGCCTTCGACGCCGGTGTCGATGGCGTGCTGGTGGTCGACTATCCGCCGGAAGAAAGCGCCGGCTTCGCCCAGGCCATGCGCGCCAACGCGCTCGATCCGATCTTCATGCTGGCGCCGACCTCGACCGAGGAGCGCATCGCCATGGTCGCCAAACTGGCGAGCGGCTACGTGTACTACGTCTCGCTCAAGGGGGTGACGGGGTCGTCCGAGCTTGACGTGGAAACCGTGACCCGCCGCATTCCCGAGATTCACGCGGCGGTCGGCGTGCCGGTCGGCGTCGGCTTCGGCATCCGCGACGCGCGGACGGCCGCGGCCATCGCGCACATCGCCAACGCCGTGGTCGTCGGCAGCCGCCTCATCGAAGAAATCGAGCAAGCGCCCGCCGGCGAAGTCTGCGCGAAAGTAAAACGGCTGCTTGCCGATTTTCGCCAGGGCATCGACGAAGCCGGCAAGGCTGGATAAACGGGCGAAACCCGTTCGACATCCGCTTTGCGCCACTCTCTCCCACTCCGTTGGGTGGGAGAGGGAAAGCGCCTTTGCGGCGCTTCGCGCCGGGCAGCATTCGCTATTCGCCTTTCAGGCCAGCTTGCCCAAACGCTCGTCCTCGCGGAACCGCCGATCCTCTCCCGCCCTTTGGGCACCCTCTCGCACAAGTGGGGGAGGGGATATGTTTCCCTTCTCCTTGCCGGGGAACGTCTGCCGTGTTCAGCGGATCATACCAGGTTGCGCTCAATAGGCCGTCGATATGTAAGTCCGACGTATCAGGATTGCGGTCATTTTCGTATAGTCCCACGAAGCGGGCGAGACGCCCGCGCTCCCGGTCCGGATGACCCGAAGGCAGAGGGCGGCCAGTTACCGGCGCTACGCGCCGCAATACTACTGTCTTCGGTCTTCTGTCCTCAGTCCTCCGAACAGGAGCGCGGGCGTCCCGCCCGCCATGCGAACCCTGGGCTTCGCGTCCCGCCGTCATTTATTGCTCGGGCTGCGTGACGCGGCCACGGTCGCGCCGGGTCGGTCCGTTGGCGTCCGGGAAGAATCGGCGGCACAAGGGACTGACGGAGGGAGGGGTTCGTTTGAGCGTCGTGGTCGGCGATCCCTCCGGGGAATCGTCGTGGGCTTTTGATCCAGGCCATCGTCGCCGGACAATCGCCCCAGGAAGCCCTGAAGTTGGCGAGTCGGCGATGGAAGGCTTCAAAAGTGGCGGGAGTTTCCAGCAAAAGTAGCGGGAGCTTCCAGCTCCCGAGGGGAGCCGAAGGCTCTCCTGGTTTTGTGGATGGAAGGGGAGCAGGAGGCTCCCCCTACTTTTTCCGGGCGCGATGGCCGTGTGGAACTCATTCGATGCCTGGTCGGGAGGCTCGCCGAGAGCCATCGTTTCGTGTTGCGCGAACGGTGGCGACACATCGAGGAACTCGAAACCGGGCCGCCCTCTGCCGGAGCCGCCGGAGCCTTCTTACCCCCATCTATAATCGCTCATTAGTGAGTAGCGCATGGGGCAGGTGAGTGAAGCGAACCCCGACATCGAATAGCCCACATGCCTTGCGTCGGGGTTCGCTTCGCTCACCCCGACCTATGCGGGCTCGCCCAGCTTCTTCAACGCCAGACGCGCCTTGTTCAAGTCGGCGCGCTCGTTGTTCAGCGCGTCCAACCGCTCTCTTGCCTTGCCGATTTTTCCCCCTATACTACCGAGAGCGGCCTTTACCCGCCCCAGCGAGGCGGCGACCGCCGAGCCGCCCAACAAGGAAATCGTTAAACCGAACGCTAATTTGGACATGGGAAAAAGCTTATCAGAAATCTGGCGTGAATCGCTGGAGCGGGTCGAGCGCGATACCGCGGACGCCATGAGCTTGCCTTGGGGCGCCCTGGGGACATTGTCGGGCTACGCATTCTCCTGCCTCGGTGTGTTGATCAGTTTGCTCGTCATGTCGCCCATCTCCGTTTTCATCACGGCGCCCCTTGGTTACGTCATCGGTCTGGTGCTCGTCCTTTTGTTGCAGGCGGTTGCCTGGATGTTTCCAATGCCTTTTGCCTGGCTTGCCCGGCGCATCGCCTAGATAGTGTCGTCACAAGATTTCTGTCCATAGGGCGATGCAGCGGATTTGTACCGCAGCCACGAAAGAAGCCAGATTCTTGGCATAGCGGGTTGCGATGCCACGCCAACGCTTCAGG
>JAISNE010000063.1 GCA_031276375.1 Accumulibacter sp. | reverse complement strand
TCGATTCGCGTGTCGCGCCGCAGGTCGGCGATGCCCAGGATCGGCCCGAGGATTTGCTCCGTCAGCAGCGAAACGTCGAGCCGGCGCACGGGGTCTTGCGCCGGCACGAGTTCGGGGCGGATGTTCAGGCGGCGCCAGCGCCGGTCGAGGTACAGGCCGAACGTTCCGGTGCGCTCGGGCTTGACCGCGACGGCGGACGGCGTGACGGCGCAGCGTTCGCCGACGGCCTTGAGGAAGGCGTCGGCGGTCAGGCCGTTGAGATCGCGCACGACGCGGTTGTAGTCGAGGATGCGCATCTGGCGCGCCGGGAAGATGACCGCCAGGAAGTATTCGGCCGAGTCGGGCAGGCCCTTGCCGCGCCGGGCCGCGGCGACGCGCGAGGCGGCGGCGGACCGGTGGTGGCCGTCGGCGATGTAGAGCGAGGGCATGGCTTCGACGATGGCGCCGAGGCGGGCGATTACCGCCTCATCGTCGATGCGCCAGACGGTGTGCCGGATGCCGTCGTCGGCGGTGAGGTCGGCGATTGGCGTCGCGGCGACAGCGGCGGCGAGCAGGCGCTCGGCCTCGTCGCTGTCCGGATGGGCGAGCAGCACCGGGCCGGTCTGCGCGTTCAGCGCCTCGATCTGGCGCACGCGGTCGTCTTCCTTGTCCGGGCGGGTGAACTCGTGTTTGCGGATCCGCCCGGCGTCATAGGCGGCGACCGAGGCGGTGGCGATCAGCCCGGTCTGCGTGTGCGTTCCCATGACCAGCCGGTAGGCGTAGTAGCAGGGTTTGGCTTCGCGGATCAGGACGCCGCCGTCGATGAGCTTCTTCAGGTTTTCGGCGGACCTGGCGTAAACCTCGGGCGCGTAGTGGTCGATGTCCGGCGGCAGATCGATTTCGGCCTTGGAAATGTGCAGGAAGGAATGGGGTTTGCCGGCGGCGCGCGCGCGCGCTTCGTCGCTGGACAGCACGTCGTAGGGCGGCGCGGCGACGGCGGCGGCGTGTTCGGGCCGCGGGCGCAGCGCGGCAAAGGGGCGGATCAGCGGGCGGACGGTAGTCAATCGAGGCTCCTTGCGGTAAAGGTGGAAAGATGAAAGGGGAAAAACGGAAGCAGGATAAACGAGAAAGCGCCGGAGCGTCCTCCGGTTCCTTATTTTCCACTCAAAAGCTTGATCATTTCCCCGACGGCGGCGACGCGGTCGGCCAGCGTCGGACAGTGGCGGGTAAGCGACAGTTTATCCTGTCCGGCCAGCCGGTAGTGCCGGTTTTTCTGGATCAGGCCGATGATGACGGCGGGTTCGATCGGCGGATTCGGCTCGAACTGCGCGGTGATCCGCGTCGGCGCGGCGTCCAGCCGGACGATGCCGAGCGGCTTGCAGAGCAGGCGCAGGCGGTGGCTTTCGAGCAGCGAGCGGGCTTGCTCGGGCAGTTCGCCGAAACGGTCGACCAGCTCTTCGCGCATCGCCGTGATGTCGTCGAGCGTGGCGCAGTTGGCCAGCCGCTTGTACAGCGTCAGCCGCTCGTGCACGTCGGGCGCGTAGGCGTCGGGCAGCAGCGCCGGGGCGTGCAGGTTGATCTCGGTGGCGATGCCGAGCGGTTGCAGCAGGTCGGGCTCCTTGCCCTGGCGCAGCGCGCCGACGGCGCGGTCGAGCATCTCGGTGTAGAGATTGAAGCCGATTTCCTGCATCGAGCCGGACTGGTTTTCTCCGAGGATTTCGCCCGCGCCGCGGATTTCGAGATCGTGCATGGCAAGGTAGAAGCCGGCGCCGAGTTCGTCCATCATCTGGATCGCTTCGAGCCGCTGCCGGGCCTGCCGCGTCAGGCCGGAACCGGTTTTCGCGCCAGGCTCCGAGCCGGCGTGGGTGAGCAGGTAGGCGTAGGCCTGGTGGTGCGAGCGGCCGACGCGGCCGCGCAACTGATGTAGCTGGGCGAGGCCGAACTTGTCGGCGCGGTTGATGACGATGGTGTTGGCGTGCGGATTGTCGATGCCGGTCTCGATGATCGTGGTGCACAGCAGCAGATTGGCGCGCTGCTGGGTGAAATCGCGCATCACGCGCTCAAGCTCGCGTTCGTTCATCTGGCCGTGGCCGACGACGATGCGCGCCTCGGGCAGCAGCCTGGCGAGGTCTTCCCGCATGTTCCCGATCGTGTCGACTTCGTTGTGCAGGAAATAGACTTGTCCGCCGCGCTTGAACTCGCGCAGCAGCGCCTCGCGGACGATGCCATCCGAGTAGCGCGAAACGAAGGTCTTGATCGCCAGGCGCTTTTGCGGCGCGGTGGCGATCACCGAAAAATCGCGCAGCCCTTCGAGCGACATGCCGAGCGTGCGCGGAATCGGCGTGGCGGTCAGCGTCAGCACGTCGACCTCGGCGCGCAGCGCCTTCAGCGCCTCCTTCTGGCGCACGCCGAAGCGATGCTCCTCGTCGATGACGACGAGGCCCAGGCGCTCGAAACGGATGTCCTTCTGCAACAGCCGGTGCGTGCCGATGACGATATCGATCCTTCCCTCGGCGAGTTCCCGCAACGCCTGCGCCGTCTCCCTGGCGCTGCGGAAGCGCGACAGTTCGGCGATCCTGACCGGCCAGTCGGCGAAGCGGTCGCTGAACGTCTGGAAATGCTGTTCGCAAAGCAGGGTGGTCGGGCACAGCACGGCCACCTGCCGGCCGCCGGCCACCGCGCAAAAGGCGGCGCGCAGCGCCACCTCGGTCTTGCCGAAGCCGACGTCGCCGCAAACCAGGCGGTCCATCGGTTTCCCGGATTTCATGTCGTCGATGACCGCGGCGATGGCCGCCGCCTGATCCGGGGTTTCCTCGAACACGAAGCCGTCGGCGAAAGCGTCGTAGTCGCGCGCGGCAAACTCGAAGGCGTGGCCCTGCCTCGCGCTGCGGCGGGCGTAGAGCGCGAGCAGTTCGGCGGCGGTGTCGCGCGCCTGTAGCGCCGCTTTTTTCTTCGCCTTTTCCCAATGCTGCGAACCCAGGGCATGCAGCGGCGCGGCGTCCGGGTCGGCGCCGGAATAGCGCGAAATGACGTGCAACTGCGAGACCGGCACGTAGAGCTTGGCCTCGTCGGCGTAGATGAGTTCGAGAAACTCCGTGTCGCCTTCGCCGAGATCCATATGCACCAGACCCTGGTAGCGGCCGATGCCGTGCTGCTCGTGCACCACCGGGTCGCCCACCTTGAGCTCGGCGAGATCGCGCAGCCAGTTGTCGAGCGAAGCCTTTCTCTGTTCGGCGCGGCGGCCGCGGCGCGACGGGCTGCCGGCGTAAAGCTCGGTTTCGGTGATGAAAGCGATCCGCCCGAAAACGAAACCGGCGTGCAACGGAGACACGCCGAGCGAAAGCCGCTCGCGGCCCGCCAGGAAATCCGCGAGATCGGCGCTGGCGCCGGGCTTGACGCCGTATTCGGCGAGCAGGCCGGCGAGCGTCTCGCGGCGGCCGGCCGATTCGGCGAGCAGCAGGACGCGGCCGGGAAAATCGTCGATGAACGACTTGAGCCGGGCCAGCGGATCGGCGGCGCGGCGCTCGACGGCGACCGGCGGAACGGCGGCGGTCGGGCCGCCGTCGCCCCTGGCGAGCGATAGCCGCGTCCAGGGTTGGGCGGCGCTGAAAAACGCCTCCTCGTCGAGAAAGAGTTCGCCCGGCGGCAGCAGGGGACGGCTCCTTTCGCCGGAAAGCATCTCGTAACGCGAGCGGGCGTCGCGCCAGAAATCGCGCAGCGCCGCCGGAACGTCGCCGAGCAGGCAAAGCGAGGCTTCTTTCGGCAGATAGCCGAACAGCGTCGCCGTCGCGTCGAAAAAGAGCGGCAGCCAGTATTCGATGCCGGCGGGCGGAATGCCGTTCGACACATCCTTGTAAATGCCGGATCTCGCCGGATCGCCCTCGAACACCTCGCGGAAACGCTGACGAAAGCGCGCGCGCCCCGGTTCATCCATCGGAAATTCGCGCGCCGGCAGCAGGCGGACTTCCGGCACCGGATAAAGCGTGCGCTGCGTATCGACGTCGAAAGTCTTGATGCTCTCGATCTCGTCGTCGAACAGGTCGATGCGGTAGGGCAGCGGCGAACCCATCGGGTAAAGATCCACGAGACCGCCGCGGATCGAGTATTCGCCGGGCGAGACGACGTTGGTAACGTGCGTGTAGCCAGCCAGCGTCAACTGGGCGCGAAAGGATTCGCTATCGAGCGTTTCGCCCTTTTTCAGAAAAAAAGTGTAGGCCGCGAGAAAAGACGGCGGAGCGAAGCGATACGCGGCCGTCGACGCCGGCGCCAGCAAGACGTCGCACTCGCCGCGCATGACGGTGTACAGCGTGGCCAGGCGTTCGGAAACGAGATCGTGGTGCGGCGAAAAGCTGTCGTAAGGCAGCGTTTCCCAGTCCGGCAAGAGGCGCACGCGCAGCTCGGGGACAAACCACGGAATCTCGTCGAGCAAACGCTGGGCATCGTCGGCGCTGGCGGTCAGCACGGCCAGCAGCCCCTTTTTCCCGGAGGCCAGTTGCGCCACCAGCAGCGCGTCGGCGGACCCCGCGAAAGGCGGTAACCGGACGCGCTCGCCCGCTTTCCAGGCGGGGAGCGCGAGAGACAGCGAAGCGGCGGCGGAAGTCGAACTGGATGGCACGGCGATGATCGGACGAAGCAAAAAGACCTTCCATTATCCTGGAAAACGCGCCGCGTTGCCCGGAGCCGG
>JAISNE010000046.1 GCA_031276375.1 Accumulibacter sp. | reverse complement strand
CCACCGATGGGGCAACGCGTTGGCCGGCCGATGGCGCGCTGGCGCGATAATCTCTCAGGTATCAAGGACAGAGGGGTGAACCCGGGATGGGTTTGCCCCTTTTTTGTTTCTGGATCGCCGTACCCTTTTTCAAGGATTGACATGACTCGGAAAACTGTCCTCAACGAAACGCACCGTCGGCTTGGCGCCAAGATGGTCGATTTCGGCGGCTGGGACATGCCGCTGCATTATGGTTCGCAGATCGAGGAGCATCACGCGGTGCGCCGCGATTGCGGCATGTTCGACGTTTCGCACATGTGCGCCGTCGATGTCGCCGGGCAGGGCGCCCGCGCGTTCCTGTTGCGCCTCGTCGCCAACAACGTCGATAAGCTCAAGACGCCGGGCAGGGCGCTTTACAGCGCGATGCTCAACGAAGCCGGCGGCGTGGTCGATGATCTGATCGTTTATTTCGTCGGCGAAGGCCGCTACCGGCTGGTCATCAACGCCGGCACGGCCGAAAAGGATCTGGCCTGGATGGCCGACCGGATCGCCGAGTGGAAGCTCGATGTCGCCTGCGTTCCGCGCCGCGATCTGGCGATCGTCGCCGCGCAGGGGCCGAACGCCAAGGCCCGCGTCTGGCGGGCGCTGCCGGAGACGCGGGCGGCCAGCGAGGCGCTGAAGCCTTTTCATTCGGTCGAGGTCGGCGCGTATTTCATCGCCACCACCGGCTACACCGGCGAGGCCGGTTTCGAGATCACCCTGCCCGCCGGGCAGGCGGAAGAATTCTGGCAAAAGCTCCTGGACGCCGGGGTCCGTCCCGCCGGGCTGGGCGCGCGCGATACCTTGCGCCTGGAAGCGGGCATGCACCTGTACGGTCAGGACATGGATGAAAGCGTCTCGCCGCTCGACGCCGGCCTGGCCTGGACGATCGATTTTTCCGGCCCGCGCGATGGCGCCGATTTCGTCGGCAAGGCCGCGCTGCTCGCCCATCCGCAGGAAAAGCAGTTTCTCGGCCTGCTGCTGCTCGACAAGGGCGGCGTGCTGCGCGCGCATCAGAAGGTGGTCACGGCGCGCGGCGAGGGCGAGATCACCAGCGGCACGTTTTCCCCGACCCTGCAGCAATCCATCGCCCTGGCCCGGCTGCCGCTGGAGAGCGCTCCGGGCGACGCGGCGGAAGTCGAAGTCCGCGGCAAGCGGCTGGCCGCCAGGGTCGTCAAACCCTGCTTTGTCCGCGACGGCAAGGCTTTGATTCAGAAGTAACGAAAAGCGAGGAACGGGCGGAACACTTCCGTTTTTCCCGTTCATCCAACTTCCACCTATTTTCCCAGGAGCACGCCATGAACATCCCCGCCAATCTCAAATACACCAAGAGCCACGAATGGGCGCGCCTCGAAGCCGACGGCACGGTCACCATCGGCATCACCGATCACGCGCAGGAATTGCTCGGCGATCTGGTTTTCGTCGAGCTGCCGGAAGTCGGCGCGGAACTCGCGGCCGAACAGGAGGCCGCGGTCGTCGAGTCGGTCAAGGCCGCTTCGGACATCTATGCGCCGATCGCGGGCACCGTCGTCGCCGTCAACGCCAGCGTTCCCGACACGCCGGAAACGGTGAACCAGGATGCTTACGCGGCCTGGCTGTTCCGGATGAAGCCGGCCAACGTCGCCGACCTCGACGCGCTGCTCGACGCCGCCGCCTACACCGCCTGCGCGGCCGAATAGGCGGCGCGGCGCCGGTTTTCCTCCCGCCGGCCGGAGCTGGCCATGCGCCGCCCGGCCCGGTATCGTTTTTGTCATCGTCCTGGATAACCCAACATGTTCCCGAATCCGCCACTGCCCGTCCTCGAAAACCGCGAGGAATTCATATCCCGTCACGTCGGCCCTTCGTCCGACGACATTCCCGCCATGCTGGCGGCCATCGGCGCGCCCAGCCTGGACGATCTCATCGGCGAGACCGTCCCCGCCGCCATTCGCCTGCCCGCGCCGCCGCCGCTCGCGGAACCGCGTCCGGAAGCCGAGGCGCTGGCCGCGCTGAGGGACATCGCGGCGAGGAACAAGCTCAACAAGTCGCTGATCGGCATGGGTTACGCGGATACGCTGACGCCGTCGGTCATCCTGCGCAACGTGCTGGAAAATCCGGGCTGGTACACGGCCTACACACCGTACCAGGCCGAAATCGCCCAGGGCCGCCTGGAAGCGCTGCTCAATTATCAGCAGATGGTCATCGATCTCACGGGCCTGCCGCTCGCCAACGCCTCGCTGCTCGACGAGGCCACCGCCGCCGCCGAGGCGATGAGCATGGCGCGGCGCGTCAGCAAGTCGAAATCGAATCTCTTTTTCGTCGACGGGAATTGCTTCCCGCAGACAATCGACGTGCTGAAAACACGCGCCGGCTTTTTTGGCTTCGAGCTGGTGTTCGGCTTGCCCGAGGACGCCGGGCGGCAGGATGTCTTCGGCGCGCTGTTCCAGTATCCGAACGATCTGGGCGAAGTCGCCGACCTGTCCGGCCCGATCGCCGCCGTCAAGGCGCGCGACGGCGTCGCCGCCGTCGCCGCCGACCCGATGGCGCTCGTATTGCTGAAGTCGCCCGGCGCGATGGGCGCCGACATCGCGCTCGGCTCGACGCAGCGTTTCGGCATTCCGATGGGCTTCGGCGGTCCGCACGCCGCCTTCTTCGCCACGCGGGACGAGCACAAGCGCTCGGTGCCCGGCCGCATCATCGGCGTGTCGGTCGACGCGCGCGGCAAAAAGGCGCTGCGCATGGCCTTGCAGACGCGCGAACAGCACATCCGCCGCGAGAAGGCCAATTCCAATCTGTGCACTTCGCAAGTGCTGCTCGCCAACATGGCCGGCATGTACGCGATCTATCACGGGCCGCAAGGGCTGCGCACGATCGCCGAACGCATCCACCGGCTGACCGCGCTGTTCGCCGAAGCCATGAAACGGGCGGGTGTCACGGTGCTCAACACGTACACCTTCGATACGCTGCGTCTCGACCTCGGATCGATGGCCTCCGGCGTCTACCAGGCGGCGCTCGCCGCCGGATACAACCTGCGGCAAACCGGCGGCGGCGTGCTCGCCATCGCGTTCAACGAAAAGACGACGCGCGACGATGTCACCGCGCTGATCCGGCTTGCCGCCGGCATCGGCATCGATCTCGACGTGCTGGACGAGGACGTGCGGCGGCAGGATGCATTGCTTCCGGACAGCCTGCGCCGCGACGACGCCATCCTGACGCATCCGGTATTCAACCGCCATCACACCGAACACGACATGCTGCGCTACCTGAAGCGCTTGCAGAACAAGGATCTGGCGCTCGACCAGGCGATGATCTCGCTCGGCTCCTGCACCATGAAGCTCAACGCCGCCAGCGAGATGATCCCGATTTCCTGGCCGGAGTTCGCCGGCTTGCATCCGTTCGCGCCGCTCGACCAGGCGCGGGGCTACCTGGAAATGATCGGGGATCTGGAAAACTGGCTGAAGGCGATCACCGGTTTTAACGCCGTCAGCCTGCAACCGAATTCCGGCGCGCAAGGCGAATACGCCGGCATCGTCACCATCCGCCGCTACCACGCCAGCCGCGGCGAGGGACACCGCGACATCTGCCTGATCCCGAAATCGGCGCACGGCACCAATCCCGCCAGCGCGCAGATGGCGGGCCTTGAGATCGTCACCGTCGATTGCGACGAAAACGGCAACGTCGACGTCGCCGACCTGAAGGCCAAGGCCGAACGCCATGCCGACCGGCTGGCCTGCCTGATGATTACCTATCCTTCGACACACGGCGTCTTCGAGGAATCGATCAAGGAAATCTGCGATATCGTCCACGCCCACGGCGGACAGATCTACATGGACGGCGCCAACCTCAACGCGCAGGTCGGCCTGACTTCGCCCGCGCTCATCGGCGCCGACGTCAGCCACATGAACCTGCACAAGACCTTCGCCATTCCGCATGGCGGCGGCGGGCCGGGCGTCGGGCCAATCGGCGTGAAAGCCCATCTGGCGCCGTTCCTGCCCGCCCACGCGGTGCAGCCGACCGGCGGCGCGCGGCGGCCGAACCGGGGGGAGGGCGCCGTTGCCGCGGCGCCCTGGGGCTCGGCGTCGATCCTGCCCATTTCCTGGATGTACATCGCCATGCTCGGCGGCAAGGGCTTGAAAAGCGCCACCGAGGCGGCGATTCTCAACGCCAACTACATCGCCGCGCGGCTGAAGGAACACTACCCGGTGCTCTATACCGGCAAAAACGGTCGCGTCGCGCACGAATGCATCTTCGACATCCGCCCGATCAAGGCCGCGACTGGCGTCGCCGAGATCGACATCGCCAAGCGCCTGATGGATTACGGCTTCCACGCGCCGACGGTGAGCTTCCCGGTCGCCGGAACGATCATGGTCGAGCCGACCGAATCCGAATCGAAAGCCGAACTCGACCGTTTCATCGCGGCGATGATTTCGATCCGCGAGGAAATCCGCAAGATCGAGCAAGGCGCCTGGCCGGCCGACAACAATCCGCTGAAACACGCGCCGCACACGCAGGCGGACATCGTCGCCGAATGGGATCGCCCGTACAGCCGCGAAGAAGCCGTTTTCCCGCTGCCCTGGGTGCGCGACAACAAATTCTGGCCGAGCGTCAACCGCATCGACGACGTATATGGCGACCGTCA
>JAISNE010000400.1 GCA_031276375.1 Accumulibacter sp. | reverse complement strand
ATGGCCCTGTCGCAGTTGAACCGCTCGCTCGAACAGCGGCCGAACAAGCGGCCGGTGATGTCCGACCTGCGCGAATCGGGCGCCATCGAACAGGACGCCGACGTGATCATGTTCATCTACCGCGACGAGGTTTACAACCCAGACACACCGGACAAGGGCACCGCCGAGATCATCATCGGCAAACAGCGCAACGGTCCGATCGGCACGACGCGCCTGACCTTCCTGGGCGAATACACGCGCTTCGAGAATCACGCGACGGCGGGGACGTATTGAGCGGGCGGCCGTTCCGCCGCGGTTGGCGGGAAGCGTGTCGGGGGCGGAAAGTAACGATTTTTCTTGTCTTGATTAGCCACGAATATCTGTTATTCCAGGCACGGTCCATTATCGCGGGCGATGGCCCCGAGCGATGTTGCCGCCTTCTCCGGATCACTCCGCCGCGCGCCGCAGGAAGCGGCCGTTGCGCGGATAGGCGGTCGCGGCGGCGTCTTCTTCGTAGCTCAGCGCGCCGTTGACGAAGACGTGGCGCACGCCTTCGCTGGTTTGCTCCGGTTCGGCGAAGGTGGCGCGGTCGCGGATGCGCCGCGGGTCGAAGACGGTGATGTCGGCGGGGTGTCCGGCCGCGAGCGTTCCGCGTTTTCCCAGACGGAATTGGGCGGCGGGCAGGCCGGTCATCTTGAAGATCGCGCTTTCCAGGCGCAGGAGTCCGAGGTCGCGGCTGTAGTGGCCGAGCACGCGGGGGAAGGCGCCCCACAGGCGCGGGTGCGGGCGGGGGTCGTGCGGCAGGCCGTCGGAGCCGATCATCGTGCGCGGATGCGCGAGCACGCGCCGCACGTCTTCCTCGTTCATCTGGAAATAGCAGGCGCCGCCGGGCAGCAGGCGGCGGCAGGCTTCCCGCTGGCCGACGCCCCATTGCGCGGCGATGTCGGCGAGCAGTTTCCCGGCCATTTCCGGGTACGGTTCCGAGCCGGTGATGATGATGTCGATGACGCCGTCGACAAGATCCTCGCGCAGCACCGTCGAGCCCGCGGTGTAGGGATAGACGTCGAGGCCGACCGGCTGGCGCGTGGACAGGCGGTCGATCAGCGCCAGCGTTTCGTGGGTGCGTCCCCAGTTGGCCGGACCGGCGCATTTGTGGTGCGAAAAGACCAGCGGCAGGCCGCCTTGCCGGGCGACGCGCGCGGCTTCCTCCATGGCTTCCCGGATTCCTTCGAGTTCGGTGCGGATATGCGTGGCGTAGACGCCGCCGGCCCGCGCGGCGGCAACGGCGATTTCGGTCAGCTCGCGTTCGTCGGCGGCGAAGGCGTTTTCGTAGAAGATGCCCGATGACAGGCCGAGCGCGCCGTCGTCCATGGCCAGGCTCATCAGTTGCGCCATGCGCTCGCGCTCGGCGGCGGTGGCCGCCTGTCCGAAGGACGGCATGACCGCCGCGCGCAGGCTGGTGTGGCCGATCAGCGCGGCGACGTTGATCGCCGGACGGGCGGCGTCGACGGCTTCGGCGTAGGCGGCGAGCCGCGCGAAACAAAAGTGCCGCGCGCCGAGCAGCCCGAGCGGTTCGATCGGCGCGCGGGTGACCAGCGGGGCCAGCGAAATGCCGCAGTTGCCGACGATGACCGTGGTGATCCCCTGCGAAATCTTGGAGCGCATGGCCGGCTTGTCCAGCGCGACGGCGTCGTCGTGCGTATGCACGTCGATGAAGCCCGGCGCGACGACGAGTCCGGCGCAGTCGACGATCCGTTCGGCGGCTGCGGGATCGGCGGCGCCGATGTGGACGATGGTTTCGCCTTCGATCAGCACGTCGGCGCGATAAGCGGCCTTGCCGGTCCCGTCGACGACCAGACCGTTTTGCAACAAGGTTGTTTCAGACATGGTTTGCATCCTGAATGAAAAGACCGGCCCCGCTCATTCCTGTTCCCGTTCCGCCCACGACCAGGACATGGTCATGGCCGCGTGCGATTCGCTGTCGATGCCGTGTTCGGCCAGCACGCTGCGGAACTGGCGCAGGCGCTCGACGGCCTTGGGCCCCAGGCGCTGGCCGACCAGCACGGTCAGTATCTCGATGGCCAGCAGGTGGGCGATGTAGGCTTCGGTGCCGACGCGCATCACCGCGTCCTCGGGAACCGGCGCGCCGAGCACGATGTCGGCTTCCAGGGCCAGCGGCGCGCCGGGCTGAGTCAGGGCGATGGTCGTCGCGCCCTGCGAGCGGGCGAAGCGCGTGGCTTCGAGCAGGGTCGGCATGCGCCCGACGTGCGAGACGGCGACGGCCACGCCGCGCGCTCCGAGGGTGCAGGCCGAAATCAACTGCTGATGGGCGTCGAAATAGGCGTTGGAATGCAGGCCCAGCCGGAACAGCCGCGCCTGGAAGTCGCTGGCGATGAACGCCGAGGTCGCGCCGGACGAATAGCAGTCGATCCGTTCGGCGCCGGCGATGGCCGCGGCGGCGCGTTCGAGCGCGGCGATGTCGAACGCTTCTTCGAGGGCGGCCATCGAGGCGATGGCCGAACGCACGATCTTGCCGGCGATCTCGGCGGGCGCGTCGCCCGGCTGCACGCTGCGGTGCAGGTAGCGGTGCTGGTGCGATTCGTCGAGCGCGATGTCCCGCGCCAGCGCCAGCATGAACTTGCGCACGCTGTCGTAGCCGAACGAGCGGCAGGCGCGCACCACCGTCGGCATCGACACGCCGGCGCGCCGGGCCAGCTCTTCGACCGTGGCGTCGACGGCGCCTCGCGGATCGCGGATGATCCGCTCGACGACCCGTTGCTGCGCCTCGGGCAGTCCGGCGTATTCATCCCGCAATCGTTCCCGCAAGCGTTGAGGAGGGGTGTTCACGAGGCTCTAATCAGAGGACAGAAGACAGATGACTGAAGACAGTAATTCTTGCGGCGCGTAGCGCCGGTAATTGACTGTCTTCTGTCCTCTGTCTTCTGGATATCGGGCCATGCTTTCGTGCCCCCTCTCGCTTTTTTTGAGACGAGGCGGTCAAGATACCCGTCATTCCCGCGCAGGCGGGAATCCAGAAAAGACGCGGAATACTGGATTCCCGCCGGCGCGGGAATGACGGGGTGGGAAACGCTTCGGGTCATCCGATAATCCTTCCCAGAGATTGTGTCAAATTCAAGATGACTGCCTGCTAGAAATGTGTCGTGACGGCGTCGATGACCGTATAGCGGTCGTCGACCACCGGCAGCCAGCGCCACTTGTCGAAAGTGGTGCAGGGATGCGAAATCCCCAGCCCGATCAGGTCGCCGACGGCCGGTCCCGGATCGTCCTGCGGAAAACGCAGGTAGGCGTGCTGGTCGTTCAGCGCCGTCAGGCGCCATTCGGCGGGAATGTCCCGGGGCGCGTCCTGGCCCCTGGGGCAGTGGAACAGCGCGCAAGGCAGGTCGAGATCGTGGGAAATGTCGCGCTTGCCGCAGGTCAGGATGGCCAGTCCAGGTTCGGGGCGCGACTGCGCCATCGTCCACACTTCGACCGCCGGCCGCAGGCTGGAGGCGAAATGCTGCCGCTCTTCGACCTTGCGCGCCATGTTCATGTAGGAGCCGTGGTCGTGCGCGATGTAGCAGCCGGAACGCAGGATGCCGCGCGCCGGCTTCGACAGCCGGGGCTTCAGTCCGTCGGTGACCAGATCGAAGAGCGCCGATCCGCCGGCGGTCATCAGCACTTCTTCGTTCTCGAAGAAACCGGCGCGGTCGCAGTCGATGGCGGCGTCGGCCACGCGCCGCATCAGCACGTCGACTTCGCGGCGGTCGTGCGCGGAATCGCCTTGCGCGAGACTGCCTTCGTAGCACTCGATGCCGCCGAGGCGCAGCGCCGGGCTGTCGTGGATCGCCGCCGCGACGGCCAGCGCCTCGTCCCGCGTGCGGCAGCCGGTGCGCTTGCCGGCGATGCCGATTTCCAGCAGGCAGTCGAAAACGGCCGGGCTGTTCCGCTTTGTCCGCCACGATTCGATCAGCCGGATCTGCGCGATCGAGTCGACCAGGAACCATGCGCGGAGCGCCGGGAATTCGCGCAGCAGCGCGGCGAGTCCGTCGAGATCGGCGTCGCAGACGATCTGGTTGGCGATCAGCGCGCGGGTAACGCCGGCCTCGGCGCCCACCGCGAGCTGGAAAACGGTGGCGAAGGAAATTCCCCAGGCGCCCGCGTCGAGCTGGCGGCGGTACAGTTCCGGCGACATCGTCGTTTTGCCGTGCGGCGCGAGGTCGACGCCGCGCGCGCGCGCGAATTCCTGCATCCAGGCGATGTTGTGCGCGAGCGCCGATTCGCGCAA
>JAISNE010000318.1 GCA_031276375.1 Accumulibacter sp. | reverse complement strand
AACAGCGCGCCAGTACGCGCTTCACGTTGCCGTCGAGGATCGCGGCATGGATTCCGAAGGCGAAAACGCCGATCGCCGCCGCCGTAGACCGGCCGATTCCCGGCAGCTCGGCAAGTTGCCGCGGATGGCACGGAAACCGCCCGGCGTATTCGGCGGCGACGAGCCGCGCGCAGCGATGCAGATTGCGTGCCCTGGCGTAATATCCCAACCCCGCCCACGCTTCGAGCACCGCGTCGAGCGGCGCGGCCGCCAGGGCCGCGATATCGGGGAAACGTTGCAGGAAACGCGAGTAATAGGGAATCACGGTGGCGACCTGGGTCTGCTGCAACATGATCTCGGACAGCCAGATACGATAGGCGTCGCGCGTCCCTTGCCAGGGCAGGTCGTGGCGGCCGTGTTTCTCCTGCCAGCGGATCAGGCGGCCGGCAAAGGAACCGGAGCCCGCCGGCGTGGAAGATTCGATGGGCTTCAATGGCTTTGCAAAATCAATCCCGCGCTCCCGTTTTTCTCCGCGCCGAAAAGCGCTCAAGCGCCGGCGATGCTCATCCAGGCCCGGTAGTTCTGGCCGGGCGGCAGCGTCACGGCATGGTCCGCGACGTCGCCGCGCTCGACGCACAGGTAGCCCGCGTGGTTGCCTTCGCCGAGATCGGGAATGTTTCGGTCGTTGTTCCATGCGTTCCAGACGACGGCGCAGCGGGCGCCGGATTCGATCTCGACGCGCCGGGCGCCGGCGACGATCGTCTGGCGTGGCGGGACGTCGAGATAAACGCGATCGGTCGCGGCTTCGATTCGCACTTCGCCGGATTGCTGCTTGCGCGCGAGCTTGTCCATCTTGTCGATGTAGGTGACGCCGTCCAGACCGGCCACGCGGGCCGCGGCAACGTCCGGGACGGCGAAATAGGTGTGAAAGGCGAAGGCCAGCGGCGCGGCGCCCGCGCCGCGATTCTGCACGTCGATGCTCATCTTCAGCGCCGCGCCGGCTTCGATTTCCAGACGGAAAAAGAAAGCGCACGGCCACAGCGCGCTGGTCGCCGCGTCACCCGCGAGTTCCAGCACCAGGCGCGTCGCGCCGTTGCCCAGGCTCGCGGCCGCGGTGACCGTCCATTCCATGGTCCGGGCGAAACCGTGCATCGTCTTGCCGTCCGCCCCAAGGCCGAACCACGGCAGGCACAGCGGGATGCCGCCCCGGATCGGCACGCCTCCGCGCAACGTGGTTTTCGGCGAAACCCACAGCAGTTCGTCCTGTCCGGCCGGCTGGAAAGCCATGACGTGCGCGCCTTGCAGGGCAACGACGGCGCGCCCGAGCGGATTTTCCACGATCAGCATCGGCAGCCCCGCGTCGCCCGGCTGGTGGTTCGCCGGATAAAGCTGCCGGGAATTGACCGGACGGATGCCGGCCGCGAGAAGTTCTTGTTCAGTCATGGCAATCTCCGTCGAAGATGGTCAATGAGCGCCTGGCGAGACAGGCATTGATTCAGCATAGCGCGTTATGCCGCCGGACGGAAGCTGGCGGCGTGTCCGTGACGGGCCTCGTGCCGCCGGGCCGTCCCCGGTTTGCGCATCGCTTGGGCGGCCTCGCCGCTTGCATGCGCGGGATCCTTTGCGTCCTGAACGCTTTGCATATCCGTCAAGGGTCGGCCTCATACCAGGTTGCGGTTGAGTCATCGTGATACGCCAAAAATGACCGCGGTACGCCAAGCCCGCGGCTCGCCTGACAGAAGACGGAAGACAGTCAGTTACCGGGCGCTTCGCGCCCGCATTATTTACTGTCATCTGTCATCTGTCTTCGGTCTTCTATCCTCTGAACGGAGGCGCTTCGCCGCTCAGCGCGCGAAAGGCGGCGTAGCGGCTCGGAGCAATGGCGCCGGCTTCGACGGCGGCGCGGATCGAACAGCCGGGTTCGCGGTCGTGCCGGCAATCGCGGAACCGGCAGCTTCCCCGCCAAGGCCGGAATTCACGGAAGCCGTGTTCGAGTTCCCGCCAGGACAGGTGATGCAGTCCGAATTCCTGTAGGCCCGGCGAATCGATGATCGATGCTCCATCCGGCAGGCGGTAGAGCGTTGCGTGCGTGGTGGTGTGCCGGCCCGTGGCGAGCGCCGCCGAAATCTCGCGGGTGCGGGCCGCGGCGCCGGGGACGAGCGCGTTGATCAGCGTCGATTTGCCCATGCCCGACTGGCCGACCAGCACTCCGGTCTGACCCGCGAGCGGTGGCCGCAGGGCGTCGACGTCATGGCGCGCGGATAGCCGGAGAATCGGGTAGCCGAGGCGGGAGAACGGCGCCAGCATGGCTTCGGCCGCCGCCAGACGGCTGCCGAGGTCGCATTTGTTGAGCACGATCAGCGCGCCGATGTCCTGGCTTTCGGCGGCCACCAGGCAGCGGGTCACCAGTTCTTCCGAAAAAGCGGGTTCGGTGGCGACGACGATGACCACCCGGGTGACGTTCGCCGCGATCAATTTTTGCCGGAAGGCGTTGGAACGGTAGAGCAGGGAACGGCGCGGCAGAACGGCGTCGATGATCCCCTGGGTCGCGTTGCCGCGCGTGATCGAGACGCGGTCCCCGCAAGCCAGATGGCTTTTCTTGCCGCGCGGGAGGCAGGGCAGCGCGCCGCCGTCCGGCAGTTCGACGAGATAGTTCCGCCCATGCGCGGCGATGACCGTTCCTTCGTTCAAATCGGCCTGGACGCGGAGGGGGGCGGGGAGGAAAGACGCGCGATGCGCTGGGCCGCCGGCGGGTGCGAGTCGTAAAAGAGGGAATGCAGGGGATCGGGCGTCAGGGTCGCGGCATTGTCTTCGTACAGTTTGACCAGCGCCTTGACGAGATCGGCCGACGAGGCGTGCGCGGTGGCGTAGCGGTCGGCCTCGAACTCGTGGCGGCGCGAAAGCAGGCTGAACAGCGGAGTCGCCAGGAAAGCGAACACCGGCACGATCTGGAAGAACAGGATCAGGGCCATCGCCGTACTCCGGGCGCTCTCCAGGGTGACGCCCAGGCCGGCGTAGAACCAGCCGGCGTTCATCAGATGACCGAGGAAATAGAGCAGCAACAGCGTCACGCCGAAAATCAGCGCGATGCGCTTGAGCACGTGGCGATGCGCGAAATGCCCCAGTTCATGCGCCAGCACCGCCTCCACTTCCTGCGGTTCGAGCCGGCCGAGCAGCGTGTCGAAAAAAACGATGCGCTTGGCCTTGCCAAAGCCGGTGAAGTAGGCGTTGCCGTGGGCGGTGCGCCGGGAACCGTCCATGACGAACAGGCCGGAACTGGCGAATCCGCAACGCGCCAGCAAGGCTTCGATGCGCGTTTTCAGCGCCGCGTCGGCAAGCGGCGTGAAGGTGTTGAACAGCGGCGCGATCCACGTCGGATAGACGAACAGGATCAGCAGATTGAAGGCGCACCAGAACAGCCAGACGTACAGCCACCACGCATCTCCCATGCGCGCCATCAGCCACAGGACGGCGAGCAGGACCGGCGTGCCGATGAGCAGTCCGAGCGTCCACTGCTTGACGAGATCGAGCATGAACAGGCGCAGGCTCATCCGGTTGAAACCGAAGCGCTGTTCTATGACGAACTGGGTGTACAGCGACAAGGGCAGATCGATGACGCTCGAAATAGCCATGACGCTGAAAATCAAGGCCACGCCGTACCACACGCCATCGAGGCGCGGCGCCCAGAAGCCGTGCAGGGCCTGCAACCCGCCGCCAAGGGTGAAGGCCAGCAGCACGGCGATTTCGACCGCCAGCGCCAGCCTGCCGAAACGAAGGCGGGCGATGCAATAATCGGCCGCCCTCTGGTGCGCCGCGGGCGAAACGCGGTCGGCGAACTGTTCCGGAACCATGCTCCGGTGCGCGCGAATGTGCGCCATCTGCCGGACGCCGAGCCACAGACGCAGCGCCGCCATCAGCAGCAGCGCGCCGAGAAAGGCCAGGGAGAAAGCGGCGGCGGGAGAAATAACGGAATCGGACATCAAGCTGTGCCAGAATAC
>JAISNE010000312.1 GCA_031276375.1 Accumulibacter sp. | reverse complement strand
GCGTCGATTCTCCACCCCAGACAGCCCGGCCTCGGCTCGCCGCAAAGCAGCAGCGAAAGATCGCTGGACAGGGCCAGACGCCCGCTTTGCAGCAAGCGCCGCAGGAGTTCGCCCGCCCGCCCGCCGGCCAGGGCGAAAGCCTGCAAACCGCCGTCGTCCATGCCCGCGTCCCTGAGCAGACACAGGATGTCGGCGTCGTCCCCGGTGACGAACGGTGGCGGTCTGACCAGGGCGCGTTCGATATCCCACCAGACCGCGGCGTCTTCCAGATCGCGTCCGCGATGCACCGTGATTCCGAAACGACTGGCGTCGGAGGTCCAGTGAAGAAGGTAGAAAAGCCGATGGCGGCTGGTCTGGGGCTTGCCGCCGTTCCGGCTCACCGCCAGCGATACGCGCCGCAACTCCTCCGCCCATGAGAGTCTGGCTGGAACGTGGCCTTCTTTTTCCATCGGATATGCAACCGCTTTCGTCGACATGAATAACTGTCAAGACCCACCGGCTTCATCCCCGGCAGGCCAATCTGGCAGTTTATTCCATTCAGGCATGGATGACGAGGCAAACGAAGAAGCTTGGCGATCAAGTTACCGACCAAGTCACCGATCAAGTCACCGATGAGCGTTTCATCGCCTTGCTGGATCAGTTTTATCCCGCATGGCGGGAGGCGCGAGCGGGATTAAACGCGCTCCCGTTGGGGCAAGTAGCCTGAATGCCTCGCTCATACCAAGTTGCGCTCAATAGGTCGTCGATACTCCAGTCTGATGCGCCAAAATTTCGGTTATTTTTGGCGTATCACGATGGCTTGACCGCAACTTGGTATCGGTTGGTGGCGGTCACATGAAATATTCGGTTTTGTGTCGTCCGCCGACAGAATTCCCGCCTTGGCGAAAACCAATCAAGCATTTTCTTGATTAGGATCCAAGTTCAGCCGACGAGCGCAAGGAGCGGTCATGGCGGCAAGCCTCCGCGCGCGAAGATGAAAGAGGCGGCGGTACGCGAGGCGCGGCTCGCATTGCGGGCGGGACGCCCGCGCTCCAATTGGCTCTTTTGTGCGAAAAACTCGGGAGCGTGGGCGTCTCGCCCGCTTCGTGGGACTTACTTTTTCGCGGGCGGGCGACAAGGAACCCGGCCCGGAATCACTGAAGTTCGTTGCTAATCAAGAGCGTTTTTTATTGGGCACTTTTTCCAATCCCGCCCCGAGAAAACAAAAAGGCCAGTCGTCTGACTGGCCCAAGTGCTTGATTTCATTGGTCGGAGCGGCGGGATTCGAACTCGCGACCCCTTGCACCCCATGCAAGTGCGCTACCAGGCTGCGCTACGCCCCGACAAGCCGCGATTATAACCCAAGCCCCGCGCTTTGCGCTCGAATTAGGAGCCGTTCGCGGAAATCACCAGAGCTTCCACCACGGTTCCGGGCGATCCAGTCCGCGCGTGTAATAGACGCTGTTCGGGAAATTCTTGCGCATGACGCGCTCGGCGTCGTCGCGCAGGTCGTCCATGCCCAGCTGATCGTAGGCCTGGACCAGGATGAACAACGCCTCCTCGGTGGCGGGCACGTCGGGATAGGCTTTCACCGCGAACTGGGCGCGGTTGATGGCGGCCAGGTAGGCGCCGCGCTTCATGTAATAGCGGGCGACGTGGATTTCGAGCCGGGCCAGCGAACTGACCAGATAATTCATGCGCTGCGTGGCGTCCGGCGTGTATTTGCTGTCCGGGAAGCGGGTGACCAGTTCACGGAAGGCCTCGAACGACTCGCGCGCGCCCCTGGGATCGCGTTCGGTCATGTCCTGCTGGCTGATGTGGCCCAGCAGCCCCAGATCCTCGTTGAAGTCGATCAGTCCGCGCAGGTAATAAACGTAATCGATGTTCGGATGGTTCGGATGCAGCTTGATGAAGCGGTCGCAGGCGACGAGGGCGGATTCCTTCTCGCCGGATTTCCAGTAGGCATACGCCAGATCGATCTGCGCCTGCTGGGCAAAACGGCCATACGGGAAACGCGATTCGAGCTTCTCGTAATAGCCGATGGCCATTTCGTAAGCGCCTTCGCCAAGCGCCTGCTTGGCCTCGGTGTACAGTTTGTTGGCCGACCAGCCGAGGGTTTCGTCCTTGACTTCGGGCAGCAGCCCGCAGCCGCCGAGGAGCGTGGCGACGAAAAGAAGCGCGGTTACGGCTAAACTACGCATGATGAACGTTCCAGATGAAAAAACCGGCGCAAGCCAAGGCCCGGTTCGAGAGCAGGGGGAAGAACGCGCCGATTATAGCGCAAACCCTTTCCCGGCTTCGCGGGTGCCGGGCGAGGACGCCGGCCTGCGGCTCGACCTTGGTCTGGCCAGGCTCTGGCCGCGGCATTCGCGCAGCCGGCTGCAGGGCTGGATTCGGGAAGGGCGGGTGCGCATCGACGGAGAAATCGTCCGGGAGCCACGGCGCAAACTGCGCGGCGGTGAGTCCGTCGCGCTGGACGAAGCGCCGGATGAGCGCGCCTTGTCCTCGCGTCCGGAGGCGATCGCCCTGAATGTCGTGCATCGGGACGAAGCGATCATCGTCATCGACAAGCCGGCCGGCCTGGTCGTGCATCCGGGCAGCGGCAACTGGAGCGGCACCCTGCAGAACGCCCTGCTGCATCACGATCCGGCGCTGGAAGGCATACCGCGCGCCGGCATCGTGCACCGGCTCGACAAGGATACCAGCGGGCTGATGGTCGTCGCCCGCACGCTGGAAGCGCAAACCGACCTGGTGCGCCAGCTCGCCGCGCGCGCCGTCAAACGCTATTACTACGCGCTGGCGCGCGGTATCGTCGAGCGCGGCGGCACGGTCGACGCGCCGATTGGCCGCCATCCGACGCAGCGCACCAAAATGGCGGTGGCCGGCAAAGGCAAACCGGCGCGCACGCACTATCGCGTCATCGAACGCTTCGCCGACTGCACGCTCATCGAATGCGCGCTGGAAACCGGGCGGACGCACCAGATTCGCGTGCATCTGGCGTCGATCGGGCATCCGCTGGTCGGCGATCCGGTCTATGGCGGCGGCGCCGGTCGCGTGCCGGCCGGCCCGCCGTTTTCGCGCCAGGCGCTGCACGCGCGGCGTCTGGGACTCATCCACCCCGCGACGGGCAAACCGATGTCATGGAAATCCGAGCCGCCGGAAGACATGGCCGAACTGATCGCCGCCGTCCGCCGGCAGGCCCTGGAAGCCCGCGCGGAGGAGGGGGAGGACAGTGGCCGGGATCGGGACGGGAGAAGGGCGCGCGCGGACGGCCCGGAAATCATCCGCGTCCGTGGCGACGGCGGCGGCTGGAGCGGCGATGGAGATGGCGATGACGAGTCCGAATGACGTGGATTGGATCGTCCCCGGCTGGCCGGCGCCGCCCAGGGTCGGCAGCCTGGTCACCTCCCGGCGGGGTGGTTCGAGCGGCGGCGTCTTCGCCAGCCTCAACCTCGGCGATCACGTGGGCGACGACCCGGCGGCGGTCGCCGCCAACCGCGAGTGCGTTTGCCGGCGGATCGGCGCGCGGCCGGTCTGGCTCAGGCAAGTGCACGGCGCGCGGGCGATCGACGCGGCGGCCTGCGCCGGGCCGCATCCTCCGGAAGCCGACGCGGCTTTCACGCGGCAAACCGGCGTGGCCTGCGCGGTGATGACCGCCGATTGTTTGCCGGTGCTGTTCTGCGACGCCGCCGGGACGGTCGCCGCCGCCGCGCACGCCGGCTGGCGCGGCCTGCTGGCCGGCGTGCTGGAAGCGACGGTCGCGGCGCTGGGCGTATCCGGCGAAGAACTGCTGGTCTGGCTCGGCCCGGCCATCGGCCCGCGGGCGTTCGAGGTCGGCGGCGAGGTGCGCGCCGCGTTCATCGGCGCCGA